>JBKBTU010000100.1:0-8947 GCA_046290715.1 Sphingomonas sp.
CCGCACCATTCCGCCCAGAAATCGATGATGACGAGGGAGGTCATCGACGGTTCGACGACGTCGCGGCGGAAAGCCTCGACCGCCTGCTTTTCGGCTGGCGACATTCCTAGCGTGGCCAAAACGTACTCCTTCGTCTGCGTCGTCGCCCATGTGGGGCAGGACGCGCGTGACGCCAAGGGCTTTGCCCAAAGCTCTTGCGACGTCTGGCGGCGGCCCCCTGCCCTCGCTACATGGCGGCGCGTGAAGATCGTCTCCTGGAACATCAATTCGGTCCGCTTCCGGATCGCCATCGTCGAGCAATTCCTGCGCGAGGCCGAGCCCGACATCCTGTGCCTCCAGGAGACCAAGGTGATCGACGCGGACTTCCCGTTCGAGACGTTCCGGGCGCTGGGCTACGAGCATATCGTCATCCACGGCCAGCGCATGCACCATGGCGTCGCGATCCTCAGCCGCGTGCCGATCGAAGAGGACGACCGGTTCGACTGGCAGGCCAATCGCGAGGCGCGTCACGTCGGCGTGCGGCTGCCCAATGGGGTACGGCTGGAGAACGTCTACGTACCGGCAGGCGGCGACGTGCCGGACCGCGAGGTCAATCCGAAGTTCGGGCAGAAGCTCGATTTCGTCGAGCGGATGACCGCCTGGTCGCAGAGCCTCGCCTGCCCGACCATCCTCACCGGCGATTTCAACATCGCGCCGCTGCCGAGCGACGTGTGGAGTCATACGGCGCTGCTGAAGGTCGTCAGCCATACGCCGGTCGAGGTCGAGGCGCTCGACCGGCTCAAGGCGTCGAACGACTGGGTCGACCTCGGCCGGCACTTCCATCCGGCTCCGGCGCGCCTGCACACCTGGTGGAGCTATCGCTCGCCCGACTGGACGAAGAACGATCGCGGCCGGCGGCTCGACCACATGTGGGCGACCGGCGACGTCGCGGCCGCCGCCGTGCGCCATATTGTGTTCGAGGATTGCCGCAGCTGGCTGAAGCCGTCGGACCATGTGCCGATCATGACCGAGTTCGCCTTTTGAGCCCCGCTTCGCACGCGTCGCGCGACGTCGCGCGGGCGATCGACGCGCTGCGTCGCGGCTGGCCGATCGCGATCCATGCGGACGGCGAGGCCCCCCTGCCCCTGCTCGCGATCGAAACCGCCGATCCGGGCGGCGTCGCGGCCTTCCTTCCCGACGGGGGCTTGCCGTTGCTCATCTCCAGCGGTCGCGCGGCGACGCTGAAGCTGACCAATCAGCTCGCCGCCGCGGATCCCGACACGCCGGTGATCGTCGCGCCGGCGCCGTGGCTCGACTTTTCCACCGCGGTCGCGCTCGCCGACCCGCAGTTCGATCTCGCGACGCCGCTCAAGGGGCCGTTCCGTACCGCGGTGGTGGACCGGCCTGCGGCAAGCCTCGCCGCGATCCGGCTGGCGCGAATCGCGGGGCTGCTCCCCGCCTTCGTCATCGACGGGCGCGATCCCGAGGTGACGATCGCGCCCGACGCGGTCGATGCGCATCAGGATGCGCGTGCGCTGCGGCTGGCGACGCGGGCGCGGCTGCCGGTCGACGGCGCCGAGGATGCCGAGATCGTCGCGTTCCGCGCGCCCGACTCGAGCGACGAGCATGTCGCGCTGCTGATCGGCCAGCCCGACGGATCGCCGCCGCTGGTGCGATTGCACAGCGAATGCCTGACCGGCGACGTGCTCGGCAGCCTGAAGTGCGATTGCGGGCCCCAACTGCGCGCGGCGATCGCGGCGATCCGCGCGAGCGGCTGGGGCATTCTGCTCTACCTGCGGCAGGAAGGACGCGGGATCGGCCTCGTCAACAAGCTGCGCGCCTATGCGTTGCAGGACCAGGGCTTCGACACGGTCGATGCGAACACGCGGCTGGGGTTTGCGGTGGATGCGCGCGACTTCGGCGTGGCGGCGCGGATGCTCGACCTGATCGGCCAGCGCGCGGTGCGGCTGCTGACCAACAACCCCGCCAAGGTCGCCGGACTGGAGGCGGCGGGAATCGCGGTAGTCGAGCGCGTGCCGCATGCGCTGCCGCCCAACCCGCACAACGCTAGATATCTGGCGACCAAGCGGGACCGGACCGGGCATCAGTTGTAGGCGGGTCGCGCCTCCCTCCCTCTCCCATTGGGAGAGGGAAAAGCCGCCGGAGGCGGCGAAGGGTGAGGGTGGGCGCGAAACGTTTCGGCTTATTCGACGAACGCCTCGGGATCGACCAGGCCGGTCAGCCGCCGCGCCGCCCGCCGCGCAAACGCAAGCGTGCAGCGTTTGCGGACGTGCGCGGGGAGCGGCACGGTATGCGCCTCGCGCACGATCGCCGCGTCGTAGCGGTCGGCGACGATCACCCCCGTCCGTTCCGGCAGGAAGGCGGTGCCGTCGAGCGGCGCTATGTCGAACCCCGCGGGCACCGCCCAGTAATAGCGATCGCAATGGCCGAGATAGTCCGGCCATTTGCCGTCGCCCATCAGATCGGCGCGCGATACCTTGATCTCGACGATCACCAGCTGCCCGCGCGCGTCGACCGCCATCAGGTCGGCGCGACGGCCGCCCTCCAGCGGGACTTCGGGGATGGTCGCGAGATCGTGGCGCAGCAGCATCCGCGTGACGCCGCGCGCGACGTCGGCGGCGCAGATCGCGGGGTCGCCGCCGTCGAGGCAGGAAGCCGGGGCCATGTCGAGCATGGCGTCGGCTGTAGGAACATTCGGCGAACGGAGCAAGAGCTCCGTCAGAGCTCACCGATAGAAGACGTGGTGGCCGATCATCGCGATGCGGGTGAGGTTGCGGCCGGGGCGCCGATCGGGCGTGTTGAAGAACAGCGCCTTGGGGGCGGGGCTGTCCCAGGCGGCGGCGAGCGCGACGCGGGCAACGGCGAGTGCGGTGCGATAGGCGGCGCGGCCTGCGTCGATCGACGGGATCTCTCCGCCGCGCACGAAGCTGAACTGGCCGCGCTGCTTGACGACGGCGCAGATATCGGCGGGGAAGCGGCCAGACTTCGAGCGATTGATGATGACGTTGGCGACGGCGAGCTGGCCGGCGAGCGGCTCGCCCTTCGATTCGAAATAGACGGCGCCGGCGAGGCAGCGCTGCGCTTCGTCGATCTCGGCGCTGTCGTGCGCGGCGACCGCTTCGGCGAGGCTGTCGAAGCCGTCGTCCTGCTGCGCGACCGCGGGGGTGAGGGCAGGAGCGGGATCGCTGGCGGGAAGGCTCTGCACCATCTGCAGCGCGGGAGCGGGCGGGTTCGTGGGAACCGGGATCGAGGCAACGGTGTTGATGACCTGAATCGCGGAAGCCGGTGCCGGGATCGCGGTGCGATCGGGCGCCGCGGCGGCGGCGGAGCCGGCGAGGCCGGCCAGCGAGAGGGTCATCGCCGCAAGAAGCGCGGCGCGCTGCATGATCGTCATCGACATATTCGACATGCGGTTGGATCACGGGCGTCCGGGCGATGCCCTGGCGTCCGGGAGTCCCCCCGACTGCGTCACCGGCCCGGATCGCACCCCGGCGCAGCACAACGCGTTTTCAACATGCGGAGGGGCATCGCCACGGCGGGCGCCGCGCGTCAATGTGTCAGGATCGTTTCAGCGGCGAAGCGTTGGGCTTGTGCGGCGTCCAGATCGACGACCCACAGATCGGGGTCGCGCGCGCGCCGTCGCCGCCAATAGGCCTCGGCGCCGTCGGACGGGACCGAATCGGTCAGGCTTGCCGTCCCATCGAACCCGATGCTGCGCTCCAAAACCCGTACCGGGCCTGAACGATCGTCGACGAGCAGCAGGATTCCGCCGCTCTGCGGGTCGCCCTTGGCGCGGACCATGGCGATGCCGCCCGCATCGTTGACGCGGCGGACCAGCGCCCCGATGACGAGGTGCGTCGGCAGGCGTTCGCTCATGGCGTGCTCATCGCGCGCTCATCCGGCGCGATAGCCCGGCAGGCCGGACAGCGGGATCTGCGAGCGCATGAAGGTGCCGGTGCCGCGCGCCGCCTCTTCGCCGTCGGCATCGATCAGCCGGGCGTCGGCGACGTAGACGCGGCGCTTGCCGCTGATCCAGCGCCCCTCCGCCACCACCGGCCCCGCCTTGAGCGGGCGGGTGAGCAGCAGGTTGAACGCGGTGGTCAGCAGGAAGCGGTCGGTGACCAGGCTGTTCGCCGCGTAGAACGCCGCATCGTCGAGCATCTTGAAATAGCTGGTGCCATGCGCGGCGCCCGCCGCATGGTAATGCCGCTCGTCGATGCGGAAATGGATCCGCGCGACGCCGGCCTCGACGATCTCCAGGCGCGATTCGAACAGCCGGTTGATCGGCGCGGCGGCATAAAGCGATTCCAGCGCGCGGTAGTGCGCCGCGGCGCCCGCGTCCTCAGGCGGCATCGCGCGCGGCGTCAGCGGTGAACAGCGCGTAGAGCGCGTCGGGCGATCCCGCGCCGCGCAGCTTGGCGAGGAAGGTGCGGTCGCGCAGGCGACGCGAGACGCGGGCGAGCGCCTTCAGATGCTCGGCACCGGCATCGACCGGCGAGACCAGCATGAAGACGAGGTCGACCGGCAGGTCGTCGACCGCGTCGAACTCGATCGGCTGGGCGAGGCGCATAAACACGCCGGTCACCGCGGGAAGGTCGGACAGGCGCGCGTGCGGGATGGCGACGCCGCCGCCGAATCCCGTCGATCCGATCTTCTCGCGCGCGACCAGGCGCTCGGCGACGAGCCGCCCGTCGAGCCCGAGCGCGTCCGTCGCGGCGGCGAGCTGCGCGAACAGGCCCTTCTTATGGGCGACGGCGACGTCCTTGTAGACGGCCTCCGGGCGCAGCAGGTCGCTGAGATCTTGCATGACGAACTCTGGCGGCAGGGGACCCGCCGGCCCTGTTCGGTCCGGCAGGCGGGGGAGGGAGGAGACCCGCCGGCCCTAGACGGTCCGGCGGGGCAGGGGCAAGGTCAGCCGGCGGCGGGCTGCGGCGCGGCGACCCGCTGCGGTTCGACCCAGCCGATCGTGCCGTCACCGCGGCGATAGACCATATTGTAGGTGCCGGTGCCCGCGTTGCGGAACAGCAGTGCCGCGGTGTTGCGCAGATCGAGCATCATCACCGCGTCCGACACGCTGGCATCGGGAATGTCGACGCGCGTCTCGGCGATGATCAGCGGCGCATCGCCGACATCCTCTTCGGTCACCGTTTCCTGGAACAGCGTATAGCCGGCATTGTCGTAGCCCATATCCTCCTGGATCGCGGCGGCCTCCGCGGCGTGGCGGTCCTTCAGCCGGCGGGTGTAGCGACGCAGCTGCGTCTCGATCTTGCCGGCGGCACCGTCGAAGGCGGGATGCGCCTCCTGCGCCTGGTGGCTGCCCTTCAGCACCAGCCCCTTCATCACGTGCACGACGATGTCGCAGCGGAAGCCGACGTCGTGCGGCCCCTTGCTGAACGTCACTTCGGACGAGATGGCGCGGGCGAAATATTTGGTGGCGATACCCTGAAGCCGGTCGCTCGCATGGTCCTTGAGCGCGTCGCCGGTCGCGACCTGATGACCAGAAATCCGGATATCCATCGTCTTCTCCATCTGTGTGGGCCGGCCTGTTGGCCTTTACCCGGTTGGCGTTATTCGAACGCCTCGACCCCCCAAAGCGGATCCTGCAACTTGGCAACAAATGCGGCGTGCGCCGCAAGTTCCGCGGCGGACGCGCGGAACGTGCGCGGCGGGCGCACCGTCACCGGCTTGCGCACCGCGACCTCGACCGTCTCGACCGCGGCGACGTCGCTGACAAGGCCGAGGCCGATCTGCCGCCCGCCCATCAGCTCGACATAGACCTGCGCGAGCAGTTGCGCGTCGAGCAGCGCGCCGTGCAGCACGCGGTGCGAACGGTCGATGCCGAAGCGCGAACAGAGCGCATCGAGCGTGTGCTTGGCGCCGGGGTGGCGGCTGCGCGCGATCTGCAGCGTGTCGACCATGCGGCCGACATGCACGATCGGCCGGCCGCACTTCTGCAACTCGCCGTTGAGGAAGGAGAAGTCGAAGCCCGCGTTGTGCGCGATCAGCGGCGCGTCGCCGAGGAAGTCGATGAGGTCGTGCACCGCGTCGGCGAACTTCGGCTTGTCGGCGAGGAACGCTTCGGAAATGCCGTGCACCGCCTGCGCCTCGGCCGGCATGCCGCGTTCGGGATGGTAATAGGCATGGAAGGTGCGGCCGGTCTCGACGCGGTTGACCATCTCGACGCAGCCGATCTCGACGAGACGGTCGCCGCCGGTGAAGCTCAATCCGGTGGTCTCGGTATCGAAGACGATCTCGCGCATCCCGCTTCTATCCGCCCGGGCGCGCCGCCATGCAAGCGATGACGCGGCGGACCGCCGCACGCGTCGCGTCGAGCGGCACGTCGGTGGCGATGACGACGTCGGCGCGCGCGCGCTTCTCGGCGTCGGGCAGCTGGCGCGCGAGGATCGCGTCGAACTTGGCGGGCGTCATGCCGGGGCGGGCGAGGGTGCGGGCGCGCTGCACCTCGGGCGCGGCCGACACGACCGCGACGCGATCCACCGCCTTGTCGCCGCCGGTCTCGAACAGCAGCGGGATGTCGAAGACGACGAGCGGCGCATCGGCATGCGCGGCGAGAAACGCGGCGCGCTCGGCGGCGACGGCGGGGTGGACGATCGCTTCCAGGCGCTTCATCGCCGCATCGTCGCCGAGCACCGCTGCGGCGAGGGCAGGGCGATCGACACCACCCGGACCGGTCGTTCCCGGAAACGCCGCCTCGATCGCGGCGACCAACGCGCCGCCCGGCCCCTGCAACCGATGCACCGCGGCATCGGCGTCGAATACCGGCACGCCCTCGGCGGCGAACATCGCCGCGACGGTCGATTTGCCCATGCCGATCGAGCCGGTGAGGCCCAGGATCGTCATGCCGTCAGCAGGTCGCGCAGCGCATCGTCGCGGTCGCGCGGCGGCTCGGCGCCGAAGAACAGCTCGAAGGCGAGCGCGGCCTGGCCGATCAGCATCTCGAGCCCGTCCACCGTCTCCAACCCGCGGGCCCGCGCGGCGGCGAGCAGCGGCGTTTCCAGCGGCGCATAGACGATGTCGTAGACGATCGCCTCTTCGCCGAGCGGATCGAGGTCGAGGTCGAGCGGCGGCTGCCCCGCCATGCCGAGCGTGCTGGCGTTGACCAGCAGCGCGGTATCGGCGCCAAGCGCGCTGCCGAGCGGCAGCGCCTGGCCCTTCAGCCCGAACGACGACAGCAGCACGCCCGCCTTCAGCACGTTGCGGTTCAGCAGCGTGACGGGCCCGACGTCCATCCGGGCGAGCGCGAACAATACCGCGCGCGCCGCGCCGCCCGCCCCGATCACGGTCACCGGCCGCTTGGCGAAGTCGAAGCCGGCGATCGGCGCATAGAAGCCGCCCGCGTCGGTGTTGGTGCCGACCAGCGCGCCGTCCTCTGCGCGGAACACGGTGTTGATCGCGCCGATCCCGTTCCGGACCTGCCCACGATCCTCGACATGGTCGAGCGCGGCGAGCTTGTGCGGCATGGTGATGTTGCACCCGCGCCAGGCGGGATCGTCCCGCCGCTCGGCGAAGAAGCGCGGCAGGTCGTCCGCCGTCACCAGCGTCTTGCGGTAGTCGGCGTCGAGGCCGAGTTGCTCGAGCCAGAAGCGGTGGATGATCGGCGATTTGGACTGGGCGATCGGATCGCCGATCACGTCTGCATAAGGGGTCATGAGGATGTCCGGCATGCGAAGCGACCGTCGCAGACGAGGTCGATGGTGAGTGCACCCAGGCCGATCAGGCAGACCGGCGTTGCGAGCGCGAGGATCGCGGCGAGCAGCAGCGGCCGCCGCCTGGATGTTTTCGGGACGGCCGCGACGATGCCCAGGATCACCGCGCCGATCAGGCAGGGCAAGGCGGACATCAGGCCCGTGAACAGCAGGCTCAGCGGCCAGCCGCCCGCATTCGGGGAGTCGTAGAGCATCGGCGAGAACAGCAGCGCCATCGCCGCGAACGGCAGACCGAGCCCGGCGATCACCGCGACGACGATGGCGAGCGCGCGATCGCCGTTCATGACAGCAGCATCCCACGCACGCGCAGATAATCCAGCACGTTGAGCAGCGGCAGGCCGAGCACGGTGAACTGGCTCCCCACGATCCGACTGAACAATTGCGCGCCGGGCCCCTCGATCCGGTAGCAGCCGACGCAGCCGGCGATCGCCGGCCATTCCCGGTCGAGATACCAGTCGATGAAGGCGGGGGAGAGCGGGCGGACGTGCATGCGGGCGGCCTCGACATGCCGCCACACCGGCCGGCCCCCTTCGGCGACGACCGCCGCGCTCCACAATTCGTGGCGGGTGCCGGACATGCGTGCGAGATGCTCGGCCGCCTGCTCGCGGCTTTCGGGCTTGTCGAGCAGGCTGCCGTCGGCGAGCGCGACGACGCTGTCGCTGCCGAGCACCAGCCGGTCGGGGTGGCGCAGGCTGACCTTGACCGCCTTCAGTTCGGCGAGGGCGTCGGCGAGGTCGCGGGGCTTCGTGCCGGCGAGCGACGCCTTGGCGGCATCCTCGTCGACGCCGGCGGCGGTGGCGTCGAACGGCACGCCGGCGGCGGTCAGCATCGCGCGGCGCGACGCGCTTTGCGAGGCGAGGAGGAGTTTGCTCACGATCACACCTTCATTCGTCATCCCGGCGAAAGCCGGGATCCATGGTTACGATGCATCCGGACCACGCGCGCACCATCAGCCGCGCGCGTCCATGGATCCCGGCGTTCGCCGGGATGACGAGAAGGACAGCACGACGCATCACCCCTTGCGCTCGTTCGCCAGTGCGATGGTCGCCATCTCCTCGATCGAGCTGAAAGTGACGCCTCTTCGCCATCCTCATCGACGCCGGCGGCGGCGTCGAACGGCACGAGGAGTTTGCTCACGACCATACCTTCATGCGTCATCCCGGCGAACGCCGGGATCCATGGTTACGATGCATCCGGACCACGCGCGCACCATCAGCCGC
>JBKBTU010000101.1:0-8835 GCA_046290715.1 Sphingomonas sp.
CAACGGCATCGTCTATTGCAGCCGTTACATGGGCGAGGAGGCCGCGCTCGAACGACTGCTCGCTACGATCGAGGGCGACGTCCTGACCGAGCCCAACCGGCTGCGCTTCACGACCGGGGCACGGCGGCGGCAATGGCATCGCAACTGCATCGCGATCGGCCTCGCCGGCGGGTTCATGGAACCGCTCGAATCGACCAGCATCCACCTCATCCAGCGCGCCATCCTGCGCCTCGTCCGGATGCTCCCCGCCGGATCGATCTCGCCGCGCGACATCGCTGAATTCAACGATCAGCAACTGACCGACATGGTCCAGATCCGCGACTTCCTGATCCTCCACTACAAGGCCACCGAACGGCGCGGCAGCGCCTTCTGGCGGCAGTGCGCGAGCATGGACGTGCCCGAAAGCCTCGCCCACCGGATCGCGCTGTTCCGCGAAACCGGGCGCGTCTTCCGCAGGAACGAGGAATTATTCGCGGAGAACAGCTGGGTGCAGGTGATGATGGGCCAGGGCATCATGCCCGACAGCCATCACCCGATCGCCGGCAAGCTGTCGGACGCGGATCTCGCCCGGCTGCTGCATACGCTGCGCGACGGCGTCGCGCAGACCGTCGCCGGCCTGCCCGCCCATGCCGACTATGTCGCCCGCTATTGCGGGGCAACCGGCTGATGGTCCGCCGCCGCCAGGCCGTCACCATCCGCCACGTCGCCGCCGACGCCGGCGTGTCGCTGCAGACGGTGAGCCGCGTCATCAACAAGGAACCCAACGTCCGGCCGGAGATGTTGCAGCGCGTCCAGGCCTCGATCGCCAAGCTGGGCTACGTCCCGTCGATCGCGGCGCAGCGGATGGGCGGATCGCGCTCCTACCTGATCGTCGCGCTCAACGATCGCGAACGGACCATCGCGGACTGGCGCAGCCGCCAGGGCACCGACTGGGTCGACCAGATGCTGCTCGGCGGCATGCTGACCTGCGCGGAGCACGGCTATCGGCTGATCGTCGAGCTGGTGGACACGCACAGCGACCATATCGAGCGCGAGCTGATGGCCGCGATCGCGGCGTTGCAGCCCGATGGCGTGATCCTGACCCCGCCGCATTCGGAAAACGCGCTCATCACCCGCCTGCTCGAGGCAGAGGGGATCAGCTTTGCCCGGATCGGCTCGCTCAAGGCCGGTGGCGGCTTCGCGCTGACGATGGATGACGAGGGCGCGGCGCGGCTCGCCACCCAGCATCTGGTCGACCTCGGCCATCGTCGCATCGGCTTCGTCGCCGGCCCTGCCGATTACGAGCTCAGCGGCTGGCGTGTCGCCGGCTGGCAGGATGGAATGGCGAGCGCCGGCCTCGCCACCGACGGCCTCTTGGCGCAGGGCGATTTCGGCTTCGCCTCCGGCCGTGCCGCGGCGACTGCCCTGCTTGGCGGCCCGATACCGCCGAGCGCGATCATCGCCAGCAACGACCAGATGGCGCTGGCGACGCTCGAGCTGGCACGTGAGCGGGGGCTGTCGGTCCCGGCGGACCTGTCGATCGTCAGCTTCGACGACACGCCGATCGTCCGCTTCGCCCATCCGCCGCTCACGGCGGTCGTCCAGCCCATCGCGGCAGTCACCGCGCGCGCCGTCGAACTGATCATCGATGCACAGGCCGGTCGGCCCCTCCCCGATGCGCCGGTCGTCGTACCTGCGACGCTCGTCGTCCGCGCCTCCACCACCAAGCCTCATCGGGAATGAGCGCTCCCGGCCCATCGACCTCCAAGGGCATCAAGGCGATATGTCGTCGCTGCCACGGCTGATTCGCCGAGACGCTTCAACGCATTAGCCAAAACGCAAGGGTAACGTGGCATCATCATCCGATGGTGCTCGCCCGCTGCATGATCGCGGTTCTGGTCGCATGCGCGGGCTATGCCCTCGCCGCATCGAGCCCGCGTGTGCCGAAGGCCGCTCCGGCTGCCGCTGCGCCCGATTCCTGGCGCGCTGCGGCCGATCTGTTCTTCAAGATCGCCGCGCGCGACGATGCCATTCCCGATTCTGGGCTGCCGCGTGCGGTCGCGCAGGACCGCGACGGCTTCGTCTGGCTGGCCACCGACGCCGGGTTGGCGCGGTGGGACGGTTCCGGCTTCAAGAGCTACACGACGGAGGGCACGGCCGACGCCGGTGCGCTGCCCGAGGTGATGGTCAATCTGCTCTTCGCCGACGCCGCGGGCCGCCTGTGGCTGGGCATGAGCGCCGAGGGGCTGCTGTGGCACGATCCCGCCACCGAGCAATTCCGGCGGCCGGCCAACCGCACCGCGCTCGATCACGCCCACGTCACCGTCCTCGACGACGATGGAACGGGCGGTCTATGGATCGGCAGCGACATCGGCCTTGCCCATCTAAGCGGGGCCGATCGCGCAGTGACGCTGATCCGCCCCGATGCCTCCAACCGCCTGCCGCGCGGCCCGATCCAGGCGCTCCATCGTGACCGGCGTGGCGCCTTGTGGGTGGCGAGCGGGCGCGACCTCTTCGTACGTCGCGTCGGACACGCCGCGTTCGAGCGGGTCGCGCTGACCCCGCCCGGTGCGCCGCCGATCGAAGGCGCCGTCGCCGATCTCATCGACGATGGACGCGGGCGGCTGCTGGTCTCGACGACCAAGGCCGGCTTCTTCGTCGTCGATCCGCATGGCACCGTTCGCCGTCTGCCGGTCGGCGACGCCGAGCGCCCTCCGGTGCTGGGGGCGATGATCGCCGGTCCCGACGGCGCGATCTGGACCGCTTCGCGCGCCGGCATCTGGGTCGTCGATCCCGCAGCGATGCGGGTGCGGCATCTCGCCCACGATCCGCTGATTCCCGGCAGCCTGCCCGAAGACGGACTGAACCAGTTGATGCGCGACGCCGCCGGCACCGTCTGGGTCGTCGGGGATGCGACGCTCGCCTATGTCGATCCGGCACCGCGCCGTGTGCTGGGCCTCGTCGGTGCGCTGCAGCCAAGGCCGGACCGCGCGCCGGATCCGGCCTGGTCGGTCGGCGCTGCGCCCGACGGCGCGCTGTGGTATGGGGCCGCCGACGTTCCCGCCGCGCGCCTCGTCCCGCGCGCCGACGGGCTCGGCCTGTTGCCGCCGCAACGCCTGCCGGGTGCGCATCGCGACGTCCACGCCTTCGCCTTTCCGCCCGGCCGCGGTGCCTATACCGCGGGAGAGGAGGGGCTCTTCCACCTTTCGATCGACGGCCACGCCGCGACGCGCCTGTCGGCCGCGCCGTGGTCGCGGCTGCTGCTCGCCGGTGAGCAGCTCTACGCCGGCGGCAATGGTGTCGCGGTCGTCGACGTCGCGCGACCGGCTGCGCCCCGGCCCCTCGCATGGTCGGCGGCGCTCACCGATCCGCGCGTCCGCTCGCTCGCCGTCACCGGCGACGGCGCGCTGTGGGTCGGCACCGCACGGGGCCTCAACCGGGTCGACCTCGCCAGCAGCCATGTGACCCGCATCCTGCCCGGCTCGGCGGGGAGCGCGACGCTGCGCGGCAATTACGTCAGCACGCTGCTGGCGGATCGCGTCGGCCGATTGTGGGCCGGCACCGTCGGCGGCGGCCTGACGGTCTTCGCGCGCAGCGACGGCCGGTGGCAGGTCCTCACCCACCTCGGGCGTCGACAGGGCCTGCCGCACGATACGATCGACAAGTTGCTGTCCAGCCAGGACGGCGCGATCTGGGCCAGCACCGACGGCGGGATCGCGCGGATCGACCCGGTGCAGCTGACGGTGACGGCGTTGCGCCCCGCCGACGGCGTCGCCTTCACCGCCAACTGGACCGCAGCGGGCGACAGGATGGCAGACGGGCGGCTGGTCTTCGCAGGCTTCGGCGGCCTGACGATGGTCGACCCCGCCGCACCCGCGCGCACCCGGACGGAGGCGCCGCTACGCTTCACCGCGATCAGCGGCGGTGGCCGGCCCGTACCCGCGCAACAGCCGGGACCGCTCGCCATCGGCACCGCCGATCGAAGCCTGACCGCCGAATTCGCCCGGCTCGATTTCGCGGCCGGCCGTGATCAAGCCTATGCCTATCGCCTGGTGCCGCAGGAAACCGGCTGGACCCGGGTCGACGCGCAGCATCGCATCGCCCGTTACACCAATCTGCCACCGGGCCGATCGACGCTGGAGGTCCGCGCGCTGGACCCCGGTGTCGGCGGGGCGATGCACGCGGTCGGCCCACCGCTGACGCTCGCGCTCGACGTCGAGCATCGCTGGTCGGAGACGCGGCTGGTCCGTGGCGCCGGCGCCGCCGGTGCGATCGCGGCGATCTGGGGCGTCGTGCACCTGCGCCTGCGCGCTGCGCGGCGGCGCGAGAAGCGGCTCGAGACGCTGGTCGAACGCCGCACCGCGGAACTGCTGGTCAGCCGCACGGAGCTCGAGAAGCTCGCCTATTCGGACACGCTGACCGGTCTCGGCAACCGCCGCCTCTACGGCGAGATCCTGGCCCGGCTGCTCGCCTCGCCCGACCGGCCGCGCTTCGCCCTGCTGCTCATCGATCTCGACCGGTTCAAGCAGGTCAACGACAGCTTCGGCCACGACGTCGGCGATGCGCTGCTGGTCGAGGTCGCCGACCGCTTGACCGCGACGATCCGCCAACGCGACAGCATCTTTCGCCTCGGCGGGGACGAATTCGCCGTCATCATCGGCGAGGCGCCGGATGCCCGCTTCGTCGCCGACGTTTGCGCCCGTTTGCAGACCGCCTGCACGCCACCGGTGACGATCGGCGACCGCACGCTCTATCCGGCACTCAGCATCGGCGCGGTCGTCGGCGAAGCCGACGGGCGTTCGACCGAGGCGATCTACAAAGCGGCCGACCTGGCGCTTTACGAAGCGAAACGGGCCGGTCGCGGCACCTGGCGCGTGTCGTCTACCGAGCCCGGCTGACGCGCGTCAGCCCTCGGCACGCAATCGATACCCGACGCCGAGCTCGTTGGCGATCACGCTACCCACCGGTCCCGGCGCCTCGAGTTTGTGGCGGAGGTTGCGGATGAGGATGCGCAAATACTCGATGCGCGGATCCTCATCGCCACCCCAACAGGCCGAAAGTATGCGTTCGTGCGTGACGATGCGGCCGATGTGGCGGGCGAGCAGCGCCAGCACGTCATGCTCCTTGCGGGTGAGGTGGACCTCCGCGCCGCCGCGGCTGACGATCCGCCGGTCGAGGTCGATGACGAGGTCGCCGCGGCGGACCACCGTCTGCGGCGCGTCGGTCGGCTCGCGATGCCGGAGCGCGACGCGCAGCCGCGCCAGCAGCTCGTCGGTGTCGAACGGCTTGCCGACGAAATCGTCCGCCCCGAGGTCGAGCGCGGTGACCTTGTCGTCGACCGCATCGCGTGCCGACACCACCAGGATCGCCGCCTTCCCCTGCGCGCGCAGCAAGGGGATGATCGCGATCCCGTCGCGGTCGGGCAGGCCGAGGTCGAGCAGCACCGCGTCGGGATGCTCGGCGGCCGCTTGGCGCAGCGCATCCCTGGCGTTCGCCGCCTCGACCACCGCATAGCCGGCGCGTACGAGCGTGGTGCGCAGCAGCCGGCGGATCGCGATCTCGTCGTCCACGACCAGGATCTTGGCAGGCATCAGGATCGCTCCTCGTCAGGCAGGTCGCGGAGCAGCAGCGCGGGCGGGAAGATCAACGCGAAGGCCGCCCCCCCTCCCCCGCTGCGGTTGCCGGCCTCGACCATCATGCCCATCGCTTCCGCGAATGCCTTGACGATGGCAAGCCCGAGGCCGGTGCCCCCGACGGCGCGATCCGATCCCTCCAGCCGCGTGAACGTCTCGAACACCTCCGCCTCGCGTCCCGGCGGCAGGCCGGGCCCGTGGTCGAGCACCGCAAGGCGAACCTCGCCGAAACGGTTGCGCCCTTCGATCACGATCTCGGTACCCGGGTCGCCATACCGCCCGGCATTGTCGAGCAGGTTGAGCAGGCAATGGTGCAGCAGCTGCGGATCGGCGCGCACGAGCGGCAGGTCGGGCGGCACGTCGAGCCGCACGCCATGCCCCTCCAGCGCCCGCCGCGCATCGTGCGCCGCGCCGGTGACCGCGTCGCTGAGGTCGATCGGCTCGACGTTGAGCTTGATCGCGCCGGCCTCGACGCGGGCCATGTCGAGCAGGTTGGCGACGAAGCGGTTGAGGCGGGCGGATTCGGCCTTGATCGTGCCGACGAGTTCGGGCGTCGCCCCGTGGTCGAGCTGGTCGGCGGCGGAGATCACCGCGGTCAGCGGCGTGCGCAAGTCGTGGCTGACCGACGAGAGCAACGCCGCGCGCAGCCGGTCGCGCGTCCGCACCACGTCGAGGTCGTGCATCTCCGCCTGCAAACGCAACCGCTCCAGCACCAGCGCGGACTGGTCGATCAGGCTGCCGAGCAGCGGCAGCTGATCGGCCCGCACCGGGTTCGAGCCCGCGTCGTTGGCGACGCCGAGGACCCCCAGGATCCGGTCGCCCGCCTTGAGCGGCTGGAACAGCCATTCGGATGCCGCCAGCGTCCCCGATCCCTTGCCGGCGGGACTGCCGGTCTCGAACGCCCAGCTCGCCGCCGCATCGTCCATCGTGTCGAGCCGATAGGCGGGATCGGTGGCGGCGAGGATCGCGAGGCCGGAACCCGCCTGCCGCGCCTGCACCGGCCCGAGCAGGATGACGTGCACCGCGAGCAGGCGACGCACGTCGTCGCAGATCATCTGCGCGGCGAGATCGGGATCGTTGACCGTCGCGATCTGCCGCAGGAACCCCGCCAGCGTCGCATTCGTGCGCGCGCTCGCCGCGGCAAGATCGGCCTGCGCGCGCACCCGTGCGGTCAGCTGGCTGGTCGCGAAGGCGATGCCGAGCAGCACGATCACCGACACGACGTTCTCGGGATTGTTGATGCTGAACGTGCCGACCGGCGGCAGGAACACGAAATTGTACGCGAGGCTGGAGGCGATGCCCGCGTAGAGGCCGGTGCGCAGCCCGAACAGGCTGGCCGCGGCCATGACGGGCAGCAGGTAGAGCAGCGCGACGTTGCCGAGGTCGAGCACGTGGAACAGCGCGCTGGCACCGCCGGTGACCGCGGCCACCATCGCGGTCGTCACCGCATAGCCGAACGGCGTTCCCCACTTGTGCGGCCGGCGCGCGCGACGGCGTCCGCTATCCTTGGCCGTCGGGACGGGCAGAACGTGCACCGTGACGTCGGGCGCGCTGCGGATGACGCGATCGACCACCGATCCGTGCCGCCATTCGAACCAGCGCGACCGACGCGACTTGCCGAGCACGAGCTGCGTCGCGCGCGCATCGGCAAGGAAGTTGCGGATGCCGTCGACGACGGTCTCGGCCGGAACGGTCGCCACCGCCGCGCCCAATTGCGTCGCCAGCGTCATCGCCGCCGCGACGCGGGCATGCTGATCGTCGGTGAAATGGGCGGCGCGCGGCGTTTCGACGAACAGCGCCGTCCACGGTCCGCGCAGGCCATCCGCGACGCGCTTGGCGGCGCGGACCAGAATGTCGGCGCCGGGCAGTTCGTTGATCGCGACGACGATGCGGTCGCTCCCCGCCCAGGTGCCGCCGAGGCCGAGCGCGCGGACGTCGTCGAGCATGCGCGCGTCGACCGCCTGCGCGGCGCGGCGCAGCGCCAATTCGCGCAGCGCCGACAGATTGGACTTGGAAAAGAAATGGCCGAGCGCGCGCGTCGCCTCGTGCGGCAGATAGACCTTGCCCGCCTTTAACCGCTCGATCAGCTCGTCGGGCGGAATGTCGACCACCTCGATCTCGGCGGCTTCGAGGATGCTGTCGGGCACCGTCTCGCGCACCCGCACGCGGGTGAAGCTCGCGACGACGTCGTTGAGGCTCTCGACGTGCTGGATGTTGACGGTCGAATAGACGTCGATTCCCGCTGCGAGCAGCTCCTCGACGTCCTGGTAGCGCTTGGGATGGCGGCTGCCGGCCACGTTGGTGTGCGCCAGTTCGTCGACCAGCACCAGTCGCGGGGCGCGCGCGAGGATCGCGTCGAGGTCCATCTCGTGGAGCGTACGCCCCTCGTAGGGGATCGCGCGGCGGGCGACGATCTCGTGCCCCCGCGTCAGTGCCTCGGTCTCGGCCCGCCCGTGCGTCTCGACGATGCCGACGACGACGTCGACGCCGTCACGCCGCCGCGCGGCGCCCTCGGACAGCATCTCGTAGGTCTTGCCGACGCCCGGCGCGGCGCCGAGGAAGATCTTCAGCCGGCCGCGCCCCTCCTGCGCCGCGGCGCGCAGAAGGGCGTCGGGGTCGGGGCGGGCGTCACCCGATGCCGCCATCAGCGTGGCGGAGCCTCCGCGGCGCCCTCGCGCGGCAGCGCATCGAGCGCGCGGTTGAGCGCCAGCACGTTGACGTGGCGATCTCCCCAGAGCGACCCTTCGTCCTGTTCGGCGACGAGCCGGCGGACGCGCTCGACGGGGATGCCACGGACCCTGGCGATGCGCGGCGCCTGCGCCAGTGCCGCCGCGGGCGACAGGTCGGGATCGAGGCCCGATCCGCTGGCGGTGACGAGGTCGGCCGGAACCGGCCCGCGTATGCCGTCGCCGCGCGCCTTGGCGAGGTCCGGTTTCACCCGGTCGACCAGCGCCTGCGCGGCCGGGCCGAGGTTCGAACCCGAGGACGCGAGCCCGTCATAGCCCTTGCCCGCCGCCGACGGACGCGTCCGGAAATAGCGGTCCGCGGTGAACGCCTGCCCGACCACCGCGGACCCGATCACCCGGCCCGAGGCATCGCGGATCAGGCTGCCGTTCGCCTGCGCGGGGAAAATCACCTGTCCGATGCCGGTCATGGCGAGAGGATAGACGAGTCCGACCAGAACCGCGAACAGGATCGTCATCACGATCGCAGGGCGGGCGGC
>JBKBTU010000102.1:0-8834 GCA_046290715.1 Sphingomonas sp.
ATCACCAACGGCCAGAACGCCGACCTGGTGCTGGTCGTCGCCAAGACCGATCCCGCGGCGCAGCCGGCGTGGCGCGGCATGTCGATCATCCTGGTCGAGGCCGATCGCGAGGGCTTCCGCCGTGGGCGCAAGCTCGACAAGATCGGGCAGGAGGCGGCGGATACGTCGGAGTTGTTCTTCGACGACGTCCGCGTGCCGATCACGCACTGCCTGGGCGAGGAAGGCAAGGGCTTCGTCTATCTGATGAGCCAGTTGCCGCAGGAACGGCTGTCGATCGCGATCGGCGCGCAAGCCTCGGCCCAAAAGGCGTTCGACGAGACCGTCGCCTTCACCAAGGATCGCAAGGCGTTCGCGGGCGTGGTGTTCGACTTCCAGAACACGCGCTTCGTGCTGGCCGGGATCAAGACCAAGCTGCAGGTCGGCTGGGCGCATCTCGACTGGGCGATCCGGCGACACCTCGACGGCGCCCTCACCAACGAGGAGGGCGCCGCAGCGAAGCTGTGGCACACCGAATTGCAATGGGAGGTGCTCGACGCCTGCCTGCAACTGCACGGCGGCGCAGGCTATATGAACGAATATCCGATCGCACGCGCGTGGCGGGCGGCGCGGGTGACACGGATCTACGGCGGGACGAACGAGATCATGAAGGAGGTGATCGGGCGGGCGCTGTAGCCGCGCCTCGCCCGGTGCGAACCGCCGGCCGACCCGCGTTTTCCTGATCGTGCGCCCCCGATTGCGCGAGACGTCGGCGAAGGTCGTTTCGCGCGTCTCAACCCCTCCGTCACCCCGGAGGCGCCCCGGGGTCCCCTGTTCCGCAAGATCGACGTCCGAGGCCGCCGCCGCACGGTGGATGCCGGAACGGGTCCGGCATGACGAGAAGGACTTCCTGCGAAGGTCTCGATTGCGCGGGAATCGCGGACGGTCGAACATGGCGACATGAGCGATCCCCACTATAGCTTCGACTGGACCGTTCCCGCCGGAGACGCGGCGGGGCATATCTCCCTGCCCTGCGATCCGCGGGACGTCTTCGGTCGCGCAAGGCCGCCCGTGATCGTGGAGGTCGGCGGCTATGCCTATCGCAGCACGGTCGCGATCATGAGCGGCGAAACCTTCGTGCCGTTCCGCCGCAGCCATCGCGAGGCGGCCGGCGTACGGGCGGGCGCCACGGTGCGGGTGACGCTGACGCTCGACACTGAGGTGCGCGACGTCGCGGTGCCCGACGATCTGTCCGACGCCCTGGCGGAAGCAGGGCTGCGCGAGGCGTGGGATCGCCTCAGCGTCACCCGCCGGCGCGAGCAGGTCGAGGGACTCGAAAGCGCCAGGCGTCCCGATACCCGCGCGCGTCGCCTTGCCGCCGCGCTCGCGGCGCTGCGCGGCGGCTGAACGAACGACACCGCCAGAACGACGCCCCCAGAACGAGAGGGGCCGCCCTCCCCTGCGGAAGAGCGGCCCCTGTGCCCGGCTCGCGCCGGAGCGGATCAGAACTTGAACTTGATCGCGCCGCGATACGCCTGGTTGCGCACGTCCTTGCGCTCCAGCGTGGTGTCCGCGCTGACCGACAGTTCGAACGCGTCGGTCGAATAGGACACGCCTGCCGCGATCTCGGCCCAATCCTGGTCCTGGCTGGTCAGGCGGAAGCCTGCCGGCGCGGTGCCGCCGATGAAGTTGGCGGTGAACACGCCGGGCTGGTCCTTGAAGTCGTGGACGTAATAGGCCGAGGCGAAGGGCTTGAACGCCTGGCCGCCCGCGATCTGCAGGCCGGCGCGGCCCTGGACGCTGTCGAGGTCGTACTTGTCGAAGCGGAGCGCGCCGTCACCGCCGCGTTCCACCGTCGGCGTGAAGCCGATGTGGTTGACGCGGCCGGCGATGCGCGGCCCGATCTGGAAGCCGCCGACGTCGAACATCTGGGCGAGCCCGACTTCGCCCGACACCGCCAGCGCATTGTCGCGGCTGCGCAGCGTCGAGGTCGCGGTGGCGATCGCCACCGTGCGGCGCGTGGTCGCCTGGAACACGCCGCCGCTCACCTGCGCGTCGAGCACGGTGCCGGTCGAGCTCTGCGCCTTGGCGAACAGCGTGCCCTGGAACAGCTCGCCGCGCGCGGTCTGCGCGACGCCGCCGGTGGTGCCGTCGAGCTTGGTGTAGCCGAAGCCGAAGCCGAGGACGCCGGTGTCGCTCACCTTCGCCTCGATACCGCTCACCACGTAGAAGCCGTCGAAATTGTCACGGCCGCCGAACGGACGCGCATCCGCCAGGCTGCGGCTGTCGCCGTCGATATAGCCACCGGCGATGAAGACGTTGACGTTCTCCGGCACCACGCCTTCGCGCACCGTGGTCGAGGTGGTGTCGCTCGCGGTCGCCTGCGCCGTCGGCAGATCGCTCGCCATCAGCGAGGCGAATTGCAGCGGCTGGCCGGTCATCGTCAGCGTCCCCGACAGCGGCTGGCTGGCATCGAGCCCGGCGAGGTGCTGGCGATAGAAGCGCGACATGTTCTCGGTCGCGACCGTCCCCATGCCGTACTTGAGCGGGGTGGTGCGGGGCGCGAGACCTTCCAGCGTCGACTGGATCGTCGCCGCGTTCTGGAGGTCGAGCACGCCGTAGAGACCGGACAGCGCGTTGTAGTTGCTGGCGCGGTTGCGGTCGAGCAGGCCGGCGAAGGCGGTCTGGATCGGCGTGTTGGCGACGACGCTGGCATAGGTGCCGGCAACGATGCGCGCCTGCACCGCATTCGCCGAATAGACGAACTGCGGCGTCAGGATCGCCGACAGCGGCGCTGCGGTCTGGAAGGTGCCGCTGATCCCGCCCTGCGCCGTCACGATCGTGTACACGTCGTTGTAGCGGATCATATAGCCCGACACCGGCGCGAAGCCGACGCGGCCGCCGATGCTGGCGATACCATCGGTCGTCGTGGTCTTGACGACCGCCAGGCTGTCCGAGGTGCCGTTCGGCCCGACATCGACGAGCAACGTGCTGCCCGAGGCGAGGATGACGTTGCCGCCGAAGGTCAGCGTGCCGATCGTGCCGGTGGTACCGGGTGCGATCATGCCAGAGACGTTGGTGAAGAACGGCGCGTTGAAGCGGCCCGAGCCGGTGATCATGCCGCCGAGGTTCATATAGTCGCCGCGGCTGTTGATGACGCCGTTGTTGTCGACGACGCCGGTCACCTGCGTGACGCCCATCAGGCTGGTCAGCGATCCGCCGGAGGTCACCGCGAGCTTGGCGGTGCTGCCGGCGACGGTGAACCGATCGATCGTCACCGCGGTGTTGAGCGTGGTGGTGCCGGCCGCGGTCAGCGATACGTCGTAATAGCGTGCGTTCGTCTTGGTGACGCGGTTGGGATCGACGTTGTTGGGCACGAAGTTGGTCGCGCCGGGCAGGCCGTTGGCGAGCGTCGGTGCGGGCGTCGCGGTCACCGCCTGCGTCGTCGCGTCGCCACTCGCCTGCGCGACGTTCTCGCCCGCCAGCGTCGACGGATCGGCCTTGCCGTCCTGACCGACGTCCTCTGCCGACATGCCGGTGCCGCGCCCGCCGGCGGTCACGCCTGCGGTCGTCGTGGTCGTCGTGACCGTGCCGCCACCCGCCGCGATCGCCGCCTCGCGCGCCGCGATCGCCTGGTCGCTGACGCTCGCGACGGTGCCGGTCCCGGCGACCGGCTGGCCGTTGACATATTCGATGCCGGTCTTGATGTCCTGGCAGTCGCTGACCGTCGCGGTTTCGAAGCAGACCTTGCCGAACTTGTTGTTGTCACCCGCGATGCCGGCACCCGTCGTGGTCGGCACGCCGTTCACGAGCTGGCCGTTGACGATCACCTGGTAATTGGGATCGAGTGCGGTCACCCAGCGCGACGCGTCGGTCCACAGCCCGTCGCCGGCCTTGGTCTGCGCGTAGCGATACGGGTTGTTCGCCGCGATATAGTCCCAGAACAGGTAGAGCGGCTGATAGAAGCTCTCCGTCCCATAGGAGCCGAACGGCTGCGCACCGTAGAAGCGGCTGCCGCCCGACAGCACGCCGATCACCACCTGCTTGGCGAAGGCACGGTCGAGGATCAGCGGACCACCCGAATCGCCACCCGCGGTGGTGCCTTCGTTAGGCAGCGCATTGTCCTTGAAGAGGTTGAAATCGTAGGGGCTCTTCGCCGCGGTGCCGCGACGCGGATCGTCCATGTCGAGCTGGTAGAGGTTCTGCGGCAGGTTGCTGGTCGAGCCGAACAGGAAGGCGTCGCGATCGTTGAACGAGCCGAGGATGCCGATCGTGTTCTCCGCCACCCGGCGGCGATAGTCGATCGCATTGGTGTCGCCGGTGGTCGTCGTCGCCGTGCCGTTGCGGCCATAACCGGTGATGGTGACGTGATAGCCGGTACCGGTCGTGTCGCTGATCGTCGCGGGCGCGGGCAGCGCGGAGAACAGCAAGGCCCAGGTCGGCACGTTGGCGGCCGGCGTGTCGAGCGTCGCGATGGCGACGTCGCCCTGGATGAAATTCTGCGAAAGGCCGAGCTTCAGCGAGTCGGCGTTATAGACCACCTGATTGACGTTGTAGAGGAAGTTGGCGGTGTTGGTCTTGAACTGATCCGGGTTCGCGCCGCCGCCGGTGACCGTCGGCAGATACCAGGCCCGCAGCGCCGGCAGGTTGTTGGACGAGAAGCCGAAGGCGATCGGAATGCCGCCGCCGGCCGAACCGTATTGCCAGGGATCCTGTGCGCCGTCGCCGGCCGCATTCTCGTTGACGCAATGCGCGGCGAAGATGACCGTACGCGGGTTGATGAGCGTGCCCGTGCAGATGCCGATGCCGTTCGCATAGGCGATCGTCATGTTGCCGACGCCGTTGACGTTGGTCGGGTCGAGCGCGGTAGTCGGCGTGCCCGGCTGGCGAATGACGATGTTCGGTTCGTTCTGCACCATCGACAGCGGCAGCACGCGGTTCTGCTGCACCTTGTCGTCCAGATTGGTGAGCGACGTCAGCGTGACGGCAGTGGCGATATCTTGCGCGAAGACAGGACGTTCGGACTGCGCGATGTTCTCGGCACCCGTCGGTGCGATCTGCGCCTGCGCAACCGTCGGCAGGGCGATCAGGGCAGTGGATGCGAGAAGCGCGCGGCGCGCGGCGCCACGGAAAGCAATATCGACCATAAAAGACGTGACCCCCTGTTGATCCCCAGCCACTCTCTCATGCAGCGTGCAGGGGATGACGAAACCTATGAGGGGGAGCATCCAAGTCAAGAATTATCGACTCTATATTCAATAACTTAGGTCCATTAATGACATTTATTTAGATGCTGCGGATCTTGCGGCAGGCTCCGACCTTGACTTTCGCCGCAGTGCAGCGCACATGGCACGGTATCGAGGCGTCATGCAGCGTGAACGGGTCCGTCCATGACGAACCCCGGCTCCGCCTCGGTCGATAGCGCAAGGCTTCCCTTTTCACGCGGGGCGTCGGTTTTCCCCGCCCCCTCGTGCGTCGGCCGTTTGGTCGATGCGCGGGTCAGGCCTGTTTTGAAGGTTCGTATTTCCATGTCATTCGCTCACCTCGGCCTCGCCGAGCCGCTCGTCCGTGCGCTCGAAGCCAAGGGCTATGCCACCCCCACGCCGATCCAGGCGCAGTCGATCCCGATCCTGCTCGAAGGCGGCGACCTGCTCGGCATCGCGCAGACCGGCACCGGCAAGACCGCCGCGTTCGTGCTGCCCTCGATCCAGCGCCTCGTCGAAGCGAACAAGCGGGTGTTGCCGACGCATGTGCGCATGCTCGTCCTCGCCCCGACGCGCGAGCTGGCGAGCCAGATCGCCGACAATGCGCGCGGCTATGGCCAGTTTTCGAAGCTCAGCGTCGCGACCGTGTTCGGCGGCACCAGCATCAACAAGAACCGCCAGGACCTGTCGCGCGGCGTCGACATCCTCGTCGCGACGCCGGGCCGCCTGATCGACTTGGTCGAGCAGGGCATGTGCAACCTGTCGATGATCGAGATCCTGGTGCTCGACGAAGCCGACCAGATGATGGATCTGGGCTTCATCCACGCGCTCAAGAAGATCGTGCGGATGATCCCGCGCAAGCGCCAGACGCTGTTCTTCTCGGCGACGATGCCGACCGCGATCCGCGAGCTCGCCAACCAGTTCCTGCACGAGCCCAAGACTGTGTCGGTGGTGCCGGCGTCGACCACGGCGGAGCGCGTCGACCAGTACGTCACCTTCGTCAACCAGACGGAGAAGCAGGCGCTGCTGACGCTGGTGCTGCAGGACCCGGCGATCGATCGTGCGCTGGTCTTCACCCGCACCAAGCATGGCGCGGACCGCGTCGTGAAGCTGCTCGCCGGCAACGGTATCGCCGCCAACGCGATCCACGGTAACAAGAGCCAGGGCCAGCGCGAGCGCGCGCTGGGCGAGTTCAAGGACGGCCGCACCAAGGTGCTGGTCGCGACCGACATCGCCGCGCGCGGCATCGACGTCTCGGGCGTCAGCCACGTCGTCAACTTCGAGCTGCCCAACGTCGCCGAGCAATATGTCCACCGCATCGGCCGTACCGCGCGTGCGGGCAACAGCGGCATCGCCATCGCCTTCTGCGCGGACGACGAGCGGCCGTACCTGAAGGACATCGAGAAGCTGACCCGCCAGAAGGTGGCGGTGCGGCCGCTGCCGGAGAATTTCACGGGCCTCGCCAACGAGATCAAGGCGGCCCGTGTCAAGGCGATCGGCGCCGATCCCGCGCCGCGCGCCGACCTGCCCCGCCAGCGCCAGCAGCCGCGCCCGCGCGCGACGCATGCGCCGACGGCGACGCGCAACTATGCCAACGCCAGTCGTCGCGGACGCGGCGGCCGGGGTGGTGGCGGCGGTGGCCGCGGCCAGGGCGCCGGCGCCGCGCGCTGAGGCTGGGGCTGGGGCTGGGGCTGGGGCGGCAGGCATCAAACCTGACGCGTTCGCCCTGAGCTTGTCGAAGGGCACCATGCCGCAAGGGTCCGGTCCGTGGCAGCCCGCCCTTCGACAGGCTCAGGGCGAACGGTCGTAGGTGACGTCGATGATAAGGGTGCAACGGCCCCGCCAGGTTCGTCCTCGCGGGGCCGTTTCATGTCGGGCGCAACCGGGCCCTCCCCTCGCGCATTTCTGGTCGCGAGAAGGAGAGCAGCCATGGACGTATCGACCACCCCCGTTGCCGAGCGGATCGCCCGCGTCCTCGCCGGGCAGCGGATCAGCGCGAATGCGGGCGGCGATGCGGAGAGCGCCGGGGACCGGATCGACGACGCCTGGCGCGACTATCTGCCCGATGCGCTCGCCGTGCTGCGGACGCTGCGCGAACCCGACCGGACGATGGCGGCGGCGGGCGACCCGGCGGTGTGGGAGCGGATGGTGCTCGCCGCGATCGAGGAATCGAAGCCCGAGCGCGTGGTGCTGTAGCCGAGGCTTGCGCCGCCGCGCCCGTTGCGCGACATCTGCGTGCATAACAGGTGTTACGGAGAGGCAACGATGGCGGAAGCCTATATCGTCGAGGCGGTGCGGACCGCCGGCGGCCGGCGCGGCGGGCGACTCGCGGGGTGGCATCCGGCCGACATGGCGGCGGCGGTGCTCGACGCGATCGTGGAACGGAGCGACATCGATCCGGCTGCGGTCGAGGACGTCATCATGGGCTGCGTCAGCCAGGGCGGCGAGCAGAGCTTCCAGGTCGGGCGCGGCGCGGTGCTCGCCTCGCGCCTGCCGACTAGCGTGCCGGCGGTGACGATCGACCGCCAGTGCGGATCGTCGCAGCAGGCGATCCAGTTCGCCGCGCAGGCGGTGATGAGCGGCACGCAGGACGTGGTGATCGCCGCCGGCGTCGAGAGCATGACGCGCGTGCCGATGGGGTCGACCGGCGCGCTGTTCGCCAAGGCGGGCCTAGGGCAAGCGAAGAGCCCGCGGCAGGAAGCGCGCTTTCCCGATATTCAGTTCAGCCAGTTTACCGGCGCCGAAATGCTGTCGCGCAAATACGGCTTCGACCGTGACACGCTCGATGCCTATGCGCTGGAAAGCCATCGCCGCGCCGCCGGCGCCACGGAAGCGGGGGCGTTCGCGGACGAGATCGTGCCGCTGGAGGTCGAGACGCCCGACGGCGTCGCCTGGCACGATCGCGACGAGGGGATCCGCTACGACGCGACTCCCGACAGCATCGGCGCGGTGAAGCTGCTCCAGGAGGGCGGCACGATCACCGCCGCCAACGCGAGCCAGATCTGCGACGGCGCCAGCGCGGTGCTGGTGGTGAGCGAGGCGGCACTGAAGGCGCATGGGCTGACGCCGCTCGCGCGGGTGCACGCCTTGGCGGTCACCGCGGGCGACCCGGTCATCATGCTCGAGGAGCCGCTGTTCGCCACCGATCGCGCGCTGGCACGGGCGGGGATGCGGATCGAGAACATCGACCTCTACGAGGTCAACGAGGCGTTCGCGCCGGTGCCGCTCGCCTGGCTGCGGCACACCGGCGGCGATCCGGCGCGGCTCAACGTCAACGGCGGCGCGATCGCGCTCGGCCATCCGCTGGGGGCGAGCGGGACCAAGCTGATGGCGACGCTGGTCCATGCCCTCCATGCGCGCGGAGGCCGCTATGGGCTGCAGACGATGTGCGAGGGCGGCGGCATCGCCAACGTGACGATCGTCGAGCGGGTTTGACGGGCGGGCCATCGGCTATGTTTGGGACGAAGTCCCGCAGCGTTCCGCGCTCACCCTCACCCTCTCGCCGCCTGCGGCGTCTTCTCCCTCTCCCATCGGGAGAGGGAGGGAGGCGCGTAGCGCCGGGTTTGGGGCGCTGGCACACAGCGTTCCGCGCTCACCCTCACCCTCTCGCCGCCTGCGGCGTCTTCTCCCTCTCCCGCCGGGAGAGGGAGGGAG
>JBKBTU010000103.1:0-8793 GCA_046290715.1 Sphingomonas sp.
TCACCCAGCAGAACGCCGCGATGGTCGAGGAAGCGACCGCCGCCGCGCGCAGCCTGTCCGCGGAGGCCGACGAGCTCGCCCGCCAGGTCGCGCGATTCAAGATCGGCCAGGGCGAGGCGCCCAAGCCTGCCTCCCCCGTTCACCAGTTGCAGAACCGCGCCGCCGATGCCGGACGTCGCATCGCCCGCTCGGCCCGCCGTGTCGCTGGCGGAGGCGGCGCAGCGCTCGCCGCGTCGGACGACTGGTCCGAATTCTGATCGCTCGCCGCGGGTCGGCCCCACGCCGGCCCGCCCCTCTCGTAACCCTCCGGACCGGAAAGGCGGCTCTCGTGGTTCATCCCAGTATCGACGCGCACCACCTGACCCGGTTTGGCAGCGATAACCCACTCAATACATTCAATTTGGTTGCTCAACGCGTCGTTAAGCAGCCTCGGCAATTTTCCGGCTTCATGGACCGCGCGGACCCTTTCCGCGGGTCGTCGATGGAGACGTTGCCGATGTTCAGCTGGTTCGAGAAACATGCCCCGATACGTGTCAAGTTCCGCACCCTGGCGTTGGTCCAGACCGCACTCGGCGCGATCCCCGTCGGTATCACCGCCGGCACCGCGACGGGCGCCATCCACACCGCACCACTGATCGACATCGGCGTATCGGCGCTGACCGTCGCCACGATGGTCGGCACCACCCTGTTCGCGGGCCGCATCCTCTGCCGGCCCTATGTCGAGACGGTGGTGCGCATGGAGGGGCTTGCCGCGGGCGATCTCGACGCCCCGATCGCCCATACCGGTAATCGCGACTGCGTCGGCCGGATGACCAAGGCGATGGCGATCTTCCGACAGAACATGGAAGAGGCGAATACCGCCGAGGCGCAGCGCGCGATGGCCGCCGCGCTCGCCGAGGGGCTGGGCCAGCTTGCGGAGGGCAACCTCACCTTCCGCATCGCCGCCGACTTCCCGGAGCAATTCGCCGGGCTGCGCAACGACTTCAACGGCGCGATGGACGCGATGATGGCGGCCGTCGCCGCGGTCAACCAGGCCACCGCGAGCATCAACACCGGTTCGACCGACATCCTCCAGGCCTCCGACGACCTGTCGCAGCGCACCGAGCAGCAGGCGGCGAGCCTGGAAGAGACTGCGGCGGCGATGGACGAGATCACCGCCACCGTCCGCCAGACTGCGGCGAGCGCCACCCGCGCGAACGGCGTCGTCGCCGAGGCGCGCGGCGAGGCCGAACAATCCGGCGCTGTCGTTGCCCGCGCGGTCGACGCGATGAGCGGCATCGAACGCTCGTCGAACGAGATCTCCGAGATCATCTCGGTGATCGACGGCATCGCCTTCCAGACCAACCTGCTCGCCCTCAACGCGGGTGTCGAGGCGGCGCGCGCCGGCGATGCCGGCAAGGGCTTCGCTGTCGTCGCCTCCGAAGTGCGTGCGCTCGCACAGCGCTCCGCCGAGGCCGCCAAGGACGTCAAGACCCGCATCACCGCATCGGCCCAGCAGGTCGACGCGGGCGTCGCGCTGGTCAGCGAGACCGGTGCCGCGCTGCAACGCCTCATCGCCCGCTTCGGCGACATCAGCGCGCTCGTGTCGCAGATCGCCACCGCCGCCGAACAGCAGGCGACCGGCCTGCAACAGGTCAACACCGCCGTCGGCGAGATGGACGGCGTGACGCAGCAGAACGCCGCGATGGTCGAGGAAGCGACCGCCGCCGCCCGCGCGCTGTCCGCCGAGGCAGATGCGCTCGCCGCGCAGATGGCACGCTTCCGCACCGATCGCCGTGCGCCGGTACCGGCTCCCGCAGCGGCGCGCACCGGGTCGGCCAACACCGTCCACCGCCTGCAACAGCGCGCCGCTCATGCGGGCCTCCGCATCGCCGCAGAGGCGCGGGGTTCGGGCCGTCGCACCACCAATACCGCTCTGGCCGTCGCCACCGACGACTGGTCGGAATTCTGATCCGCCCAGCGCCTTCCCGAGGAACCACCGCCGCCATGCCGCATCCGCTGCCCGCCACACTCGATACGACCGCCGCCGGTCCGCTCCGCCACGCGCTGCTGGCCCGTATCGAGCGGGCCGAGCCGCTGCACCTCGACGGCGCGGAGGTGACTCGGGTGGGCCAGGCGTGCCTCCAGGTGCTGGCCAGCGCCCGCGCCACGGCGGCGGCGCGCGGCCTTTCCTTCCGCCTCGAACCGCGCAGCGACGCGCTCGTCCGCATGGTGACGCTCGCCCGCCTCGACGCGGCGCTCGACCCCGTGACCGGCGCCTGAAAGGACCGACGATGAACCTCGACGAGATCCAGCAGATCTTCTTTCAGGAATGCGACGAAGGCCTCGCCACGATGGAGGCGAGCTTCGCCACCGTCCGCCAGAACGGGCACGATCACGAGACGATCAACACGATCTTCCGCTCGGTGCATTCGATCAAGGGCGGCGCGGGCGCGTTCGGCCACGAGCGCCTGCAGGCCTATACGCACGAGTATGAGACGCTGCTCGACCTCGTCCGCAACGGCACGCTGTCGCTGACCTCCGACCTGCTCGGCACGATCGTCGGCGCGTTCGACATGCTGTCGGATCACGTCGCCGCCGCGCGCGACGGCGGCGAGCCGCCCGCCGATGCCGCGATGCTGGCGCGGCTGGTCGCGGCCTCCACCCCCGGCGAGCCCGTTCTCGTCATCCTCGACGACGCGCCCGCCGCCGCCGCGCCTGCGGCGACCGCCGCGCTCGACGATTTCGACGATCTGTTCGCGCTGTGCGAGGCGCCCGCTCCCAGCGCGCCCGCGCCGGAGGGCGACTGGCAGGTGACCTTCGTTCCCGGCCGCGATGCGCTCGAGAACGGCGGCGATCCGCTGCTGCTGCTGCGCGAGCTGGGGATGCTGGAGGGCGAGGTGACCGCGGTCGACCTCTCCGCGCTGCCGGCGCTCGACGATCTCCATCCCGAGGCTTCGTACCTAGGCTGGACCGCGATCGTCCCCGCGAGCACCGCGGAAGACGACATCCGCGCGATCTTCGAATTCATGGGCGCCTGCGAACTCACCGTCGCGCGCCTCGGTGCGCCGGCCGCGGCGACGGACGATCTGCTCGTCGACCTTCTCGATTCGCCGGCACTGGTCGCCGAGCCCGTCGCCCCGCCCGTTGCAACGGAGCCCGCGCCGGTCGCAGCGGTCGCTCCGGCGCCTGCCCCCGTCGCGGCCGTGATCCCGGCGGAACCGGCGCCGCGCGCGCCCGCACCGGCGGCGGTGCAGACGATCCGCGTCGATCTCGACAAGCTCGACCGGCTCGTCAACCTCGTCGGAGAACTCGTCATCACCCAGGCGATGCTGGCGCAGCGCCTGTCCGAACATGCTCTCGCCGGGATCAGCGAACTGACCGACCTCGATCACCTGACGCGCGAATTGCAGGAATCAACGATGGCAATCCGCGCGCAGCCGATGAAGACGGTGTTCAGCCGCGTGCCACGCATCATCCGCGAACTGGAGGTGGAGACCGGCAAGCGCGTCCGCCTCGACATCGTCGGCGAGATGACAGAGGTCGACAAGACCGTCGTTGAGCGCATCGGCGAGCCGCTGACCCACCTGATCCGCAACGCGGTCGACCATGGCCTCGAAACCCCGGCCGATCGCCTCGCCGCGGGCAAGCCCGAGGAAGGCGTCGTCACCCTGTCGGCGGCGCATCATTCCGGGCGCATCGTCATCACCGTCGCCGACGACGGCCGCGGCATCGACAGGAAGCGCGTGCGCGCCAAGGCGGTCGAGCGCGGCATCATCGCCGCCGACGCGATCCTGTCGGACGAGGAGACCGACAATCTGATCTTCGCCCCCGGTTTCTCGACCGCGGCCACCGTATCCAACATCTCGGGCCGCGGCGTCGGCATGGACGTGGTTCGCAAGAACGTGCAGGCGCTGGGCGGCCGCATCGGCATCAGCTCGAACCTCGGTTCGGGGTCCAGCTTCGCGCTGTCGCTGCCGCTGACGCTCGCGGTGCTCGACGGCATGATCGTCACCGTCGGCGACCAGACCTTCGTCATTCCGCTCGGCCATATCGTCGAGAGCCTGCGGCCCGACGACGACGGCGTGAAGGTGCTCGGGCCGACCGCCTCGTTGCTCGACGTGCGCGGATCCTATGTGCCGGTGCACCGCGTCGCCGAACAGCTCGGCATCCACGGCGCGCAGGCCGATCCTGCGCAGGCGGTGCTGATCGTGGTCGAATCGGATCACGGCCAGGCAGTGCTGATGGTCGATTCGATCCAGGACCAGCGCCAGGTCGTGGTGAAGAGCCTGGAGGCGAATTACGAAGCGATCCCGGGCCTTGCCGGCGCCACCATCCTCGGCGACGGGCGCGTCGCGCTGATCCTCGACGTCGATGCGCTGATCTCGCGCTGGCGCCGCAATGCGGTCGCGCCGCTGGGGGCGGTCTCGCCGCTGGGGCTCGCCGCGTGACCGCCGCGACGCTGGTGGCGAACCGCCCCACCGAATTCCGCTTCGACGCCGCCGATCATGCCGCGATCAGCGCCTTCGTCTATGAGGAAGCAGGCATCCTGATGCCGCCGGGCAAGATGCAGCTCGTCTACGGCCGGCTGGCGCCGCGCGTACGCGCGCAGGGCCTGACCCGCTTCGCCGACTATATCGCGCTGATCGAGCGCGACGAGGCCGAGCGGACGCAGGCGATCGACGCGCTCACCACCAACCACACCAGCTTCTTCCGCGAGGCGCATCATTTCGACCACTTCTGTGAACATGCCTGGCCGGCGCTCGAGAGGCGCCTGTCGATGCGCGGCAAGGTGCGGCTGTGGTCGGCCGCCTGCTCGAGCGGCGAGGAGCCCTATTCGCTGCTGATGGCGATGTTCGGCAAGGATCGCGGCAACGGCCAGCGGCTCGCCCGCACCGACCTGCGCGTGCTCGCCACCGATCTGTCGACCGAGATCCTCGCCGCCGCCAGGACCGGGCGCTATGCGCTCGATACCGCGTCCGGCGTGCCGCAATCGCTGCGCAGCACCTGGATGACGCGGGTCGGCGACCAGGCCGAGGTGCATCCGCTGGTCCGCGACCGCGTCGCCTTCCGCAAGCTCAACCTGCTCGAGGGCTGGCCGATCAAGGGACAGTTCGACGCGATCTTCTGTCGCAACGTCATGATCTATTTCGACGATCCCACGAAGGAGCGGCTGCAGAGCCGCCTCGCCGATCATCTCGTGCCGGGCGGATTCCTCTATATCGGCCATTCGGAGCGGCTGGCGTCATCGGTCGCCCCGCGCTTCGCCTGCGTCGGTCGCACCACCTTCCAGAAGGTGGCGGCATGAGCGTGCGCGCCCTGGTCGTCGACGATTCGCCGACGATGCGCGCGATGGTCGCGCACAGCCTGTCGCAGGACGCCGAGATCGAGGTCGTCGGCACCGCGGACGGCCCGCATACCGCGCGCGAGATGATCAAGGCGCTCAATCCCGACGTCATCACGCTCGACGTCGAGATGCCGGGGATGAACGGCCTCGATTTCCTCGACAAGATCATGCGGCTGCGGCCGATGCCGGTGGTGATGCTGTCGACGCTGACCGGGCGCGGCGCGGACGCGACGATCCGGGCGCTCGAACTGGGTGCCTTCGATTGCTACGAGAAGCCGGCACGCGCGTTCGGCGGCGAGGGGCTCGGCGAGGATCTCGCCCGGCTGGTGAAGGCGGCGGCAAAGAGCCGCGTCCGCCCGCGCCATACGCCGCCCGCGTCGCGTGCGCCGAGCCGTTACATTCCGCGCGCCGATGTGATGATCGCGATCGGTTCGTCGACCGGCGGCGTCGAGGCGCTGATCGAACTGCTGTCGGGCTTTCCCGCCAACTGTCCGCCGACGGTGATCGTGCAGCACATGCCGGAAAGCTTCGTCCCGACCTTTGCCGCGCGGCTCGACCGGCTGTCGGCGCCGCGCGTCGCCGTCGCGCGGCCCGGCGCGGTGCTCGAGGCGGGGCAGGTCCTGATCGCACCGGGCGGCACGCATCACCTCGAGATCACCGGCGGCGCGGTGCGTCGCTGCCGCCTCGTCGCCGACGACAAGATGAGCGGCCATCGCCCCTCGGTCGATCGGTTGTTCCTGTCGGTCGCGCGCTGGGCCGGCGCGTCCGCGGTAGGCGCGATCCTCACCGGCATGGGCGCCGACGGCGCGCTGGGCCTCAAGAGCATGAAGGAGGCGGGCGCGATGACGATCGGCCAGGACGAGGACAGCTGCGTCGTCTACGGCATGCCCGCCGCGGCGAAGCAGATCGGCGCGGTCACCGCGCAGCTGCCGCTGTCGCGGATCGGCGCGCGGCTGTTGCAGGAATGCCGGGCATGAGCGCGCTGCCCCGTTCCGCCGACGGCCTCGCGCGCGTCACCGTCATGCAGGGCGAGACGAGAGTGTCGGACGATCCCGGCGTCGTCCTGACGACGGTGCTCGGCAGCTGCATCTCCGCCTGCCTCTACGATCCCGTCGCGAAGGTCGGCGGCCTCAACCACTTCCTGCTCGCCGAACCCGGCAGCGGCGAGACCGATCCGCGCTCGCTCCAGCGCTACGGCGTCTATGCGATGGAGGTGCTGATCAACGCGATGATGGCGATGGGCGCGACGCGCACCAACCTCAAGGCGCGCATCTATGGCGGCGCGAGCTTGCGCGACGGCTTCCGCGATATCGGCGCGACCAACGCGCTGTTCGCGCGCCGTTTCCTGCGCGACGAACGCATCGCGCTGGTCGGCGAGGATGTCGGGGGCAACGGCGCGCGGCGGGTCGAATTCCGCCCGGTGCTGGGCCTCGCGCGCTGCCGCATCGCCAGCGAAAGACCGGTCGAACGGCCGCGTATCGCTCCCGCTCCCAGCGCCGCCGCCCCGGCGTCGGGCGACGTCGAGTTCTTCTGATGACCCCGCTCCCCAACGAAGGAAATCCCGTGTCCGGCACGATCATGACCGTGGACGATTCGCCCAGCATGCGCATGCTGCTGAAGGCCGCGCTGACCGATCTCGGCTACAAGGTGCTGGAGGCCGAGGACGGCCTCCAGGCGCTCGAGCGGCTGGACGGCGCCCAGACGTCGGGTCACGGGCCGGACCTGCTCATCACCGATATCAACATGCCCCGCCTCGACGGCTTCGGGCTGATCGAGCGGGTGCGCGAGCAGGACCGGCACCGCAACCTGCCGATCCTGGTGCTCACCACCGAAAGCTCCGACGAGAAGAAGCAGCGCGCGCGCTCCGCGGGCGCGACCGGCTGGATCGTCAAGCCCTTCCATCCCGACAAGCTCGCCGCGGCGATCCGCCGCGTGCTGCACTAAAGGAGATCCGACCCATGTCCCGTCAGCTCATCACCTTCCAGATCGGCGAGCAGGTGCTCGGCGTCGACATCATGGCGATCCGCGAGATCCGCGCCTGGTCGCCGGCGACGCCGCTGCCCAACGTGCCCCCGCACGTGCGCGGCGTCGTCAACCTGCGCGGCGTCGTGCTGCCCGTGCTCGACCTCAGCCATCGTCTCGGCTGGGGGATGACCGACCCGTCGGCCCGCCACGTCATCATCGTCGTGCGCATCGGCGAGCAACTGCAGGGCCTCATCGTCGATGCGGTGAACGACATCGTCACCGTTCCGGCGGACGGCATGCAGCCGCTTCCCGATATCGGCGACACCGCCGCCGCCAATTTCCTCGAGGGTCTGGCGACGATCGACCAGCGGTTGATCCTGATCCTCGCGCTCGATCGCCTCGTCGAAGGGTCCGCCGCGCTTTCCGAAGCCGCCTGATCCTTCTCCCTCCTCCGTTTTCAAGGATTCCAAGGCTATGGCCGCCCCCGTCAAGGTTCTCGTCGTCGACGATTCGCTCACCATGCGCGCGCTGCTGTCGGGCGCGCTGGAGCGCATTCCCGGCGTCGTCGTCGTCGGCTCGGCCGACGGCGCCGACGAGGCGCGGAGCATGCGCGAGCAATTGCATCCCGACGTGATGACGCTCGACGTCGAGATGCCGGGGATGAGCGGGCTCGAATATCTCGCCGAGATGATGGACAAGAAGCCGATGCCGGTCATCATGTTCTCCACCCGCACCGAAGCGGGCGCGGAGGCATCGGTGGAGGCGCTGCGGCTGGGCGCGATCGACTGTTTCCCCAAGCCGAAGGTCGCGGTGGCGGCGGAATTCGACAAGATCCTCGCCAAGCTCGGCAAGCGGATCAAGGCCGCGAAGGGCGCGGCGGTGAAGGGCGCGTCGGCGACCAAGGCGGTGGCAGCGCCGCCGATGGACTGGAACGGCCGCATCGTCGCGATCGGCGGCGAGGCGGCGGCGACGCAGAGCCTGTTCGACCTCTTCGGCAGCTTTCCCGCGAATTGCCCGCCGACGGTGGTGGTGCAGCACCTCGGCGCAGGCCTCGCCGGCACGATGATCGACAAGCTCGCCGCCGAGATCGCCCCGCGCATCGTCCTCGCCGAAGATGGCATGGCGGTGGAACAGGGGACGATCTATCTCGCGCCGCCTGGCGACAACCATGTCGCCGTCGACGCCTGGCCGGGCGGGCGACTGCGGCTGCTACCGCGCGATCCGGTGGCGGGCGAGCGGCCGTCGATCTCGATCCTGTTCGCATCGATCGCCAAGGCGGCCGGCGCCGAAGCCGTCGGCCTGTTGCTGGGCGCCGATGGCGAGGATGGCGATGCGGGCGTCCGTGCGCTCCAGGCGGGCGGCGGCTTTTGTATCGTCCCGGCGGAGGATCGCTCGCAGGGCTTCGTGCTGTCGCGGCGGATGGCGACGCAGCCGGTACCGGCGGACCAGCTGTCGCGCAGCATCCTGAAGCTGTGCAGCAAGTGAGGGCGGATGCGATCGAT
>JBKBTU010000104.1:0-6781 GCA_046290715.1 Sphingomonas sp.
CGATGTTCGGCTCGATCCTGCTGCTGTTCTTCCTGCCCTGGCTCGACACGTCGCCGGTGCGCTCGGCGAACTATCGTCCGAAGTATCGCGTGTTCCTCGGCATCCTGCTGCTCGACGTGCTGGTGCTCGGCTATGTCGGCGGGGCGGAAGCGAATGCGCGCAACGTGATGCTGGGCCAGATCGCCTCGGCCTATTACTTCGCGCACTTCCTCATCATCCTGCCCTGGGTGGCGCGTTCGGAGCGGCCGCGGCCGCTGCCCAATTCGATCACCGAAGCGGTGCTGGCGAAGCACGGGGGCACCAGCCTCGCGCATAGCGCGGCGCAAGCCTGAACCGGTCTGGGGGACACACAAACACCATGCCTCGCATCATCGCCTCCCTGATCGGCGCAGCCTTCGTCTTCGTGCTCGCGATCGCACTCTTCGGCACCGCCAAGACCGCGATCGAGGAGCCGGCGAAGGAAAGCGTCGAGCACGTCTTCCACCTCCATCCCGAGGATATCGGGCTGTCGTCGAACGGCTTCTTCGGCAAGTTCGACAACCAGCAGCTGCAGCGCGGCTTCCAGGTGTACAAGGAGGTCTGCTCGGCCTGCCACAGCCTGAAGTACGTCGCGTTCCGCGACCTCACCAAGATCGGCTATTCCGAGCCCGAGGTGAAGGCGATCGCCAACCAATGGGTGATCGAGCAGCCGACCGTGAACCCGGAGACGGGCGAAGCGTCGACGCGCAAGAACGTCGCCAGCGACCATTTCCCGTCGCCCTTCGCCAACGAGGTCGCCGCGCGCGCCGCCAACAACAACGCGCTGCCGCCCGACCTGTCGCTGATGACCAAGGCGCGGCACGACGGTTCGAACTACGTCCACGCGCTGCTGACGGGCTACCGGCCGCAGCCGGCCGCGCTGCTGAAGGAGTTCCCGGACGCCAAGACGCCCAAGGGGCTGCACTACAACCCGTATTTCGCGAACCTCAACATCGCGATGCCGCCGCCGCTGACGCAGGACGGGCAGGTCACTTATTCGGACGGGACGAAGGCGACCAAGGACCAGATGGCACGCGACGTCGCCGCCTTCCTCACCTGGACCGCTGAGCCCAACCTCAACGCGCGGCACGGCGCGGGGCTCGCCGCGGCGATCTTCCTGGTGATCTTCTGCTTCCTCGCCTGGGGCGCCTATCAGAACGTCTGGCGCGACGTGAAGCATTGATCGCCGGCTGACCGGCGGTCGACCATGACGGGGCGGGTGGTGCGACAGGCACCGCCCGCCCTTTTGGTTTTTGGCGGGTCGAGCAGGATGGTTATCGCTGTTGCTGCATCGGCTCCGCCTGGGGCGAACTACCAGAGAGGCACGCAACGCCCCCCCTTCGTCATCCCGGCGGACGCCGGGATCCATGGTAGCGGTCGGCTGGTAGTAGCGCGCCGACGGACGCTCATCGTGTCCATGGATCCCGGCGTGCGCCGGGATGACGAGGGGAGAGGATGACGAGGGCAGGGGAGGGTGGGGGTGGCCACCCGGTACGACAACGGCGGGGATGGGCGCCGGCCCCCGACGCCGCCCCCCGGCCCCGCTACCCCATCGCGGCTGCTCGCCCGCGGCCCGACGACGGCCCATCGCCGGCGGTCATGAACGGTTCAGCCGGAACCTGCGACGATCCGCCCTCGTTGAACGACGAGTCGGCGCGTCCTGGCCATCATGCTCGCGCCCCCCATCCGGGATCTAGGAGAGCATCATGTTCCTCAAGCGTCTGGCTCCAAAGCGTCTCGCCCTCCTCGGGCTGATCCTCGGCGCGGGCCTCGGCACCGCCGCCTGCACGGACGGCTACGGCTATAGCGGCGTCGCGGTCGGCTACGGCACCGGCGGCTATTACGGCGACGGCTATGGCTATGCCGATCCCTATTACGGCGGCGGCTACGGTTATGGCGGCTATCCGAGCTATTTCGGCTGGTACGGCGACTATTACTATCCGGGCACCGGCATCTACGTCTACGACCAGTATCGCCGCCCCTATCGCTGGAACGACGGCCAGCGCCGCTATTGGGAGGGCCGCCGCAACAGCTGGCGCGGTGACCGCAACTTCCGCAACGACTGGAACGGCTTCGATCGGCGCGGCGACGGCATCCGCGGCAACGGCGGCTCTGGCGGCGTTCCCCGCCAGGGCTGGAACGGCGGCAATCGGGGCAATTGGCGCGGCGATGGAAACCGCGGCGAATGGCGCGGCAACCGGCAGAACTTCTCGGGCCAGCCCGCTCCCGCGCCCGGCGCGGCCACGCCGCAGGCGACCCCCGGTCAGCGCAGCTGGGGCGGCGGCGGCCGCAGCTGGGGCGGCAACCGCGGCGGCTGGGGCGGCAATCGCGGCGGTGGCCGCGGACGGCGCTGAGCGCTCGCGTCCCCGCAGAGCCGGGGTCCCGCTTCATCTTCGGTCGCTACGAAGCGGGACTCCGGATCACGTCCGGGGTGACATTGGCGATGTGGGGTAACCGAGTGTTCAGTCGGCCTGCGGCCGTCGCATTCACCTCGAGCCATCGAGGGTCGGGCGAGGTTCACCCACCTTCGACAAGCGCACCGCCGACGGCGGGGCAGGTCAGCCCGAGGTCATGATGCCGGCCGCTCGCGCGTTTCCACCAGGCCGTTCGACACGAAGGTCATCACCACCACGTCGTCCTGGTTGTAGACCGCCATGCGGCTCTTGAAGATGCCCATCTCCGGCCGGCTCGCCGAGCGGCGCTTCTCCAGCACCTCGCTCTCGCAGCGCAGGCGGTCGCCGGGATAGACCGGCTTCAACCAGCGCAATTCGTCGATCCCCGGCGATCCCAGCCCGGCCTGCCGATTGGCCTTGAGGTGCGCGACCAGCATCGCCATCGTCATCGCGCAGGTGTGCCAGCCGCTCGCCGACAGCCGCCCGAAATGCGTCTGCGCCGCCGCTTCGTCGGACAAGTGAAAGGGCTGCGGATCGTATTTCTCGGCGAAGGCGATCACCTCCTCGCGGGTCACCGCATAATCGCCGAACCGCGCCGTCGATCCGACCTCGATATCCTCGAAATATTGCATCCGCGCCTCTCTCCTATCGCTTGAGCACCTGCCGGAACGGGGCATCGTCGCCGTCGAGGGCCACGCCCGCCGGCAAGCCGATCAGGTCGCGCAGCAGCGGGTTGATCGAGACGTTGTCGAAGCTCGCCAGCCGCTTGCCGGCCGCAAAGGCGGGGCCGTTGGCGATGAACAGCGCCGCCATGTCGGGCGCACGGTTGTCGTAGCCGTGCGCGCCGCCGTGGAAGGCGTCGGTCGGCGCGGTCTTGACGATCAGCCAGCCGGTCTCCGCGAGGCAGACATAGGGCGGGATGCGCGGATTGGTGCCGTAGCGGAAGCGCGCCGGCACCTCGCCCTTGCGCCAGCATTGCATGTGCGCGTGCGGCTTGAGCAGCGCCGCCTCCAGCTTCGCCTCATGCCCCGGTATCGCGAACAGCGTCGCATAGGGTCCGCTCTCGAGCAGGCGATAGTCGGCGGGGTCGGCGGCGCGATCGAGCGGCACCGTCCGCGCGGCATCGGTCGCCGCCATGCCGTGGTCGGCGACGACGACGATGTTGGCAGGCTGGTTGAGCGCGCGCAGCCCCGCCGTCAGCCGGCCGATCTGCGCGTCGACGTCGGCGACCGCCTGCGTCACCTCAGCGGATTGCGGACCGTGCGCGTGGCCGGCGCTGTCGACCGTGTCGAAATAGAGCGTGACGAAGCGCGGCCGGGTCGTCGCCAGGCGGCGCATCCAGTCGATCACCGCATCGACGCGCTGCGCGCCGGTCACCGCCTGGTTGAATTGCTGCCAGTCCTCCGGTCGGGTCGCGCCGCGGATCGCGCCGTGGCTGTCGGGAATCGGCGTACCGCCCCAGCCGACGTTGGCGCCCGGCCAGAACATCGTCGCGGTGCGCACCCCCGCCTTTTCCGCGGTCACCCAGATCGGCTCGGCGGCGTTCCACCAGAAGGGATCGTCGCTCGCCATGGTGAAGGTTTCGCCGGGGCGCGCCGGGTCCTCCATCCTGTTGCCGACGATGCCGTGATGGTCGGGCACCTTGCCGGTTACCAGCGTCCAGTGATTGGGGAAGGTGACCGAGGGAAAGGACGGGCGCATCGACGCCGACACGCCGCCCGCCGCCAGCGCGCCGAGGTTGGGCGTCACGCCGCGGTCAAGATAATCGGGGCGGAAGCCGTCGATCGAGACGAGGATGGTGACCGGCGCATCCGCCGCCACGGCCTGGGCGGGGGAGGGGAGCATCGCCCCGGCCGCGGGCGGGGCGGGCTGCGTCACCGGCGACAAGGCCGCAGGCGTATAGGGCAACGCACAACCGGCCAGCGACAGCACGCACGCGGCAAGGGGAATCAGTCTCACGCAACGATCGTCCCGAACGAGGAAAGGGCCGGCACGATCTCTACGCGGGACAGGGTGACTGTCACAAGCGCCGCCAGCATTCCTCCCCCAGGCGGTGGGAGAAATGGCAAGGGGACCGCCACGCGCAGCGGTGACGGAGCGGGGAGGTCAGCGACGCACCCGCCTCGTCACGCACGCCTCACACGTTGAAGCGGAACAGCATCACGTCGCCGTCGTGGACGACATACTCCTTGCCCTCCTGGCGGAGCTTGCCCGTCTCGCGCGCGCCGGCTTCGCCCTTGCAGGCGACGTAATCGTCATAGGCGATCGTCTCGGCGCGAATGAAGCCACGTTCGAAGTCGGTGTGGATCTCGCCCGCCGCTTGCGGCGCCTTGGCGCCCGCATGCACCGTCCAGGCCCGCGCCTCCTTCGGCCCCACCGTGAAGAAGGTGAGCAGCTTCAGCAGTTTGTACCCCGCGGTGATGACGCGGGCGAGGCCGGTCTCGGCCAGCCCCAGTTCGGCGAGGAATTCGGCGCGATCCTCGGGCGGCATCGTCGCGATCTCCGCCTCGATCGCGGCGGAGACGACCACCGCCTCGGCGCCCTCCGCCTTCGCCTTCTCGAACACGCGTGCCGACAGCGCGTTGCCGTTCGCCGCATCGCCTTCGTCGACGTTGCAGACGTAGAGCACGGGCTTCGCGGTGATCAGCTGCGCCTGTGCGAAGACGCGCGCCTCCTCGGCATCCTTGGGCTGGGTCAGCCGCGCCGGCTTGCCCTCGCGCAGCAGGTCGAGCGCCTGGCCGAGCACGCTCGCGCCGATCTTCGCCTCCTTGTCGCCCTGCTGGCCCTTCTTGACGAGATTGGGGACGCGCTTCTCGAGGCTCTCGAGGTCCGACAGCATCAGTTCGGTCTCGACCGTCTCGGCATCGGCGATCGGATCGACCTTGCCCTCGACGTGCGTGACGTCGCCGTTCTCGAAACAGCGCAGCACGTGGACGATCGCGTCGACCTCGCGGATGTTGCCGAGGAACTGGTTGCCGAGGCCCTCGCCCTTCGATGCGCCGCGGACGAGGCCGGCGATGTCGACGAAGGCGAGCTGCGTCTCGATGATCTTGGCGGACCCCGCGATCTCGGCGAGCGTGTAGAGGCGGGGATCGGGAACCGCGACGTTGCCGACATTGGGTTCGATCGTGCAGAACGGATAATTCGCCGCCTGCGCCGCTGCCGTTTCGGTCAGCGCGTTGAAAAGGGTGGACTTGCCGACGTTCGGCAGGCCCACGATGCCGCAGCGGAAACCCATGGCCTGTGCTCTGTTCGCGAGTGGAAGGTGAAGCCAGCGCCCTTAGCCGCGCGGGTGTCGCTTGGCCAGCGCTTCCGCCGCACGCTCGCCTTGGCGACGGAATCGAACGGCTGGTCGCGCGCCGGGCTGCCACAATTGCGCCTCGATCGGTGGGGCGTCGTCTAGCCTCATGGAGCGGGCACGTGCCGTGGGGACGGCGAATGCGGGCAGGAGCCGCTCCGATGGGGGGCGATATGCGGGCGTCTTGGGGGTTTGCAGGCGGACTGGCGGCGGTGCTGATCGGGGGATCGGCGAGCATGGCCGCCGCACAGGTCGCGCCAGCGGCGAGCGTGATCGCGCCGCTGTTGCCGGGGCCGGCGGCGGCGTCGCGCGCGCCGTTGCCGCTGACGCTGGCACCGGTGGCGATGGGCGGTTCGGCGGAGCGCTCGACGCGGCTGTTCGGCGGGCTGCGGTTTCGCTTGGCGATGGCGAACACGGCGGCGGGGCCGCGTGACCGAGTCCATTCGCGGATCGTCGGGCAGATGATCGACTTCTTCCCGGCGGGCGACCACGGCTTTCACCTGTCGGCGGGAACGCGCCTGTTCAATCCGCGGACGATGGAGGTCGCGACGCGCAGCCTGATCGCCAGCCAGCGCCGGCTCAACATCCCGGGCATGAAGACGACGATGCGCCGCACGCCGGCGCTCACCGTCGGCTACACCGACCGGATCGATCCCGACACCAGCCTCGGCTTCGAGGTCGGGGCGATGAAGGGCCGCGCCTATTACGACGCCGCCGACGTCGCCCGCCAGACCCGCGCCGAGCGCAACGCCATCGGCAGCCCGATCAACCCGGTCGTCAACCTGGTGTTCGGCCACCGCTTCTAGGCCTGATCGCAAGGCCGGACCCGCGCCCGTCACCCCGGCCTCGAGCCGGGGGCCCGCTCATCCCGCCGCCGGTCAGGAGCGGGACCCCGGATCAAGTCCGTGGTGACGGGCTAGCGGCGCTATCGGCAAATATGATTCACGCGGAGGCGCGGAGCACGCGGAGAGGGATCGCGCGCGGCAGCGCATCGCCTCCCTCACCACCCAGTAAAAGGGGTGACATTGCGTCACCCGCACCAACTCCGCGTCCTCCGCGCCTCCGCGTGAAT
>JBKBTU010000104.1:6881-8717 GCA_046290715.1 Sphingomonas sp.
CTCCCTCACCACCCAGTAAAAGGGGTGACATTGCGTCACCCGCACCAACTCCGCGTCCTCCGCGCCTCCGCGTGAATTCATCTTCCAAGACCACCACCAGCGACCCGCCCGCAGCGACGACATGACGTATCCGCAGACCGGCGCCAAAGGGTGACGCACGCCCGACCCCATCTTCCGACACCGCGACGGATGCTTTAGGCGCGGTCGCATCATGGTGCCGCCCGCTTCCCTGTTGCCGCCGACCGCGTCGCTGCTGCCCGCCTTCGCGCCGTGGTTCGACGTCGCCGGGCTGGCGGTGTTCGCCGCCTCGGGCGCGCTCGCGGCGGCGAAGCGCGGGCAGACGGTGGTGACGCTCGCCTTCTTCGCGCTGATCACCGGGGTCGGCGGCGGCACGGTGCGCGACCTCTTGATCGACGCACCGGTGTTCTGGGTCCACGACCCGCGCGCCGCGACCGTCTGCCTCGCGATGGCGGCGGTGATCTGGGTGACGCCCGAACGCTGGTGGCGCGACAGCGCGCTCGCCTGGTTCGACGCGATCGGCCTTGCCGCCTACGCGGTCTACGGCGCGGCCAAGGCGATCGGCTATGGCGTCCCGCCGCTTCCCGCCGCGCTGATGGGCGTCGTCACCGCCTGCGTCGGCGGCATCATCCGCGACGTGCTCGCGGGCGAGCCCTCGATCCTGATGCGCCCCGAACTCTACGTCACCGCGGCGGCGCTCTCCTCGGCGCTCTACGTCGCGCTGGGCCTCGCCGGACTGGCCGGCGCCCCCGCCGCGGTCATCGCCGCCGCCGCCGGCTTCGCCCTGCGCGCCGCCGCGATCCACTGGCGCATCGCGCTGCCGGCGTATCGCGCGCGATCGTAAGTCGCTCTTAACGGTGCCCGGACGTTACGAGGGGCGACGCATGACGTTGATGTCGAATGTCGCGACGCCGCGCACCGGACGACCTCCGGCATCCCTTGCCGGCGAGAAGAGCGTCTTGCCGACCACCGCCGCACAGGCGATCTTCGTCACGTCGGCGCTGCTGGCGGTGACCGGGTGACAATCCTCGATTCCACCGCCGGCCGTTATGCCGATGCGGAACGTGACGTGCGTGTCGGCTTGAGTGGATTTCGTCGCCAGCGCCATCAGGTCACGGTTTGCGATCCAGTCGTCACGTGATGTGAGGGCGACTGGGAGGCGACCGCCGGGCGCGAATTGACCGGCGTCGGCGCCCCAGTCGATCAACTGGCCCGCGCTGCACCCGCGTAGCGCCGCGACGGCCTTTGCCGCTCCCGGCGTCAAGACCGAACCTGCCGCCCGCGACTTGATCAAGACCGACATCGATTCGGCCTCAGCCAGATCGTCGAGCAGTTCGGGCGGCAGCCCCTCCAGGCGGAGCAGCATGGTTCCGTCAGAAAGCCGCACACCGCTGACGAGGCCCGTCACACTTTTTTCAGACGGTGCGAAGTGTAAGGCACCGCGCGTGAGCGTCGCCGGGCCCTTGCTATCGATGCCGCCGATAAGGACCCGGTAACTGTCGCTTCCCGGCACCGTATCGATGGACAAGAATTGCGCAGCGGCCGCGTTCCGGCGCTCAAGCTGACAATGCGCGGGATCGACCTTCAACGACCATCGTGAGGACGTCGGGTCCGTCGGTGGCGCGACCTGACCCGACATCATCAATACGCTCGATATCAACACGAACATGCGTTCACGCCCCCCTCCCGGTCCATCCAACCGGAAAGCTGTCCGATCGTCTGCTTGAGGGCAAGATGCGATCGGCGATCGCCGTCGCGCCCGCTACCCCCGCACCACACCCACATCCGCGAACCGCTTCGGCTCTGCGGGCGGGCTCG
>JBKBTU010000105.1:0-8687 GCA_046290715.1 Sphingomonas sp.
CCCCGGCTCGCCGTTCCTCGAGATCGGGCAGCTCGCGGCGCACGACCTCTATGACGGCGAGGTGCCCGGCGCGGGCATCATCGCCGGCATCGGCCGCGTCTCGGGCCGGCAGGTGATGATCGTCTGCAACGACGCGACGGTGAAGGGCGGCACCTATTACCCGCTCACCGTCAAGAAGCACCTGCGCGCGCAGGAGATCGCGCAGGAGAACCGGCTGCCGTGCATCTACCTCGTCGACAGCGGCGGCGCCAACCTGCCGCACCAGGCGGAAGTGTTTCCCGATCGCGAGCACTTCGGCCGCATCTTCTTCAACCAGGCGAATATGTCGGCGCTCGGCATCCCGCAGATCGCCTGCGTGATGGGCAGCTGCACCGCCGGTGGCGCCTATGTTCCCGCGATGTCCGACGAGACGATCATCGTCCGCGGGCAGGGGACGATCTTCCTCGCCGGCCCGCCCTTGGTGAAGGCGGCGACGGGCGAGGTTATCAGCCCCGAGGACCTCGGCGGCGCCGAGACGCACGGCCGCCGCTCGGGCGTGGTCGACCACGTCGCCGAGGACGACGACCATGCGCTGACCATCGTCCGCGACATCGTCGCTACCCTTCCGCAGCAGACCGGCCCCGGTATCGCGCCCGCCCCCGCGCCGCTCTATCCGGCCGACGACCTCTACGGCATCGTGCCGCAGGACGTCCGCGCGCCCTATGACGTGCACGAGGTGATCGCGCGCCTCGTCGACGGATCGGCATTCCACGAGTTCAAAGCGTTGTACGGCGCCTCGCTCGTCTGCGGCTTCGCCACGATCCACGGCCTGCCGGTCGCGATCCTCGCCAACAACGGCGTGCTGTTCAGCGAGAGCGCGCAGAAGGGCGCGCATTTCATCGAGCTCGCCTGCCAGCGCAAGGTCCCGCTGCTGTTCCTCCAGAACATCTCGGGCTTCATGGTCGGCGGCCGCTACGAGGCGGAGGGGATCGCCAAGCACGGCGCCAAGCTCGTCACCGCGGTCGCTACCGCCAGCGTTCCCAAGATCACCGTGCTGATCGGCGGCAGCTTCGGCGCGGGCAATTACGGCATGTGCGGCCGCGCCTATTCCCCACGCTTCCTCTTCACCTGGCCCAACAGCCGGATCAGCGTGATGGGCGGCGAGCAGGCGGCAAGCGTCCTCGCCACCGTCCACCGCGACGCCGAACGCTGGACGCCCGAGGAGGCCGAGGCCTTCAAGGCGCCGGTCCGCGCCAAGTACGAGGACGAGGGCAACCCCTGGTACGCGACCGCGCGCCTGTGGGACGACGGCATCATCGACCCCGCCCAGACCCGCGACGTCCTCGGCCTGTCGCTGGCCGCCTGCCACAACGCCCCGATCCCCGACCGGCCGTCCTTCGGCCTGTTCCGGATGTGAGGGGCGTGGAACCGCAGATCCTCCCCGGAAACGGGAGGGGGACCGTTCGCGTAGCGAATGGTGGAGGGGCAGCCCCGCGCGATGTCGTCTGCGGCGGCTTCCATGTCTCGGCTTGGCCGCGCCGCCTCTCCGTTGAGTGGAGGATCTGATGCTGCGTGCCTCCAGCCGGACGGTGCATCGAGCGCGGCGGCAGCGGCGTGAGATGTCCCTGCCGGAGGTGCTGCTCTGGCAAGCGTTGCGCCAGCGCCCGGACGGGCTGAAGTTCCGCAAGCAGCATCCTGCGGGCACCTACACGCTCGATTTCTTCTGCGCCGCTGCGGCCTTGTGCATCGAAGTCGATGGCGAGGCGCACGACCGAGGCGACCAGCCCACTTTCGACCCGAACCGCGACGCGTGGCTGGCGCTTCACGGCATCGCGACCCTGCGCATCCCCGCCTCCGTCATCCTCCGCGATCTGGCCACGGCGGTCACGTCCATCGTCGCCGCCGCTCGGTCGCGGCTGCCCCTCCGTCAGCCCTGCGGGCTGCCACCTCCCCGTGCCGGGGAGGATTGAAAGGTCCATGATGATCCTCACCCTCCTCCTCGCCCTGCAATCGGCGGACAAGCTGCCGCCCGCCAACCCGCTGCCTTATGCCGATCCCGATGCGGCGGCGGTGATGGCGCCGGTCAACGCGCTTCTCGGGGCGCTCGAGCGCGACGATGGCGCCGCCGTGCTCGCGGTGACGCTGCCCGACGGCGTCGTCACCGCCGCGCGCACCGCGCCCGACGGCAAGCCGCAGCGCCGCACGCTGACCTGGGCGGCGTTCGCCGCGGAGCTCAAGCCCGACGGCAAGCGCGTCGTCGAGCGGCTCGGCGAGCCCGCGATCGAGGTCGACGGCAACGTCGCGATGGTGTGGGCGCCCTATACCGTCACCGTCGACGGGACGCTGTCGCATTGCGGCTACGACCTGTTCGACCTCGTCCGCGGCGCCGAGGGCGCGGGCGGATGGAAGATCCTCAACGTCACCTACTCGCATCGTACCACCGGATGCCCGGCGTGACGCGCCTGTCCTACACGCCGCGAAAGGGGCTAGCATGCGCGCGCATGGCCGTGTCCCACGCCTCCGCCGCGCGCCCCCCGATCCTGCCCTCGTCCCCCGCCAGACCCCGATTTTGGCGCGGACGTAGTGTAAACTTCGTCAACTTCCACGCCCCCTTCGACCGGAACGCCGCATGATCGAATCGCTGCTCATCGCCAACCGCGGGGAGATCGCCTGCCGCATCATCCGCACCGCGCGCGCCCTCGGCGTGCGCACGATCGCGGTCCATTCGGATGCCGACGCCGACGCGCTCCACGTCCGCGAGGCGGACCAGGCGGTCGCGATCGGCGGCGCCCGGCCGGCGGAAAGCTACCTGATCGGTCAACGCATCCTCGCCGCGGCGCGCGAGACCGGGGCGGCGGCGATCCACCCCGGCTACGGCTTCCTCAGCGAGAACGCCGAGTTCGCGCAGAGCGTTCTCGACGTTGGCCTGATCTGGGTCGGCCCGCGCCCCGCCAGCATCCGCGCGATGGGGCTGAAGGACGCCGCCAAGGCGCGGATGATCGCCGCCGGCGTCCCCGTCACCCCCGGCTATCTCGGCGACGACCAGAGCGAAGCGCGGCTCCGGGCGGAAGCCGATGCGATCGGCTATCCCGTGCTCATCAAGGCCGTCGCCGGCGGCGGCGGCAAGGGCATGCGCCGCGTCGATGCGGCCGCCGATTTCGCAGAGGCGCTCGCCTCCTGCCGGCGCGAGGCGGCCTCGGCGTTCGGCGACGACAAGGTCTTGCTCGAGAAGTACATTCTCTCGCCCCGCCATATCGAGGTGCAGGTGTTCGGCGACACCCATGGCCAGGTCGTCCACCTGTTCGAACGCGACTGTTCGCTCCAGCGCCGCCACCAGAAGGTGATCGAGGAAGCGCCCGCTCCCGGCATGGACGCCGCGACGCGCGCGGCGGTGTGCGGGGCTGCCGTCCGCGCCGCGCAGGCGGTCGACTATGTCGGCGCCGGCACGATCGAGTTCATCGCCGATGCCTCCGAGGGCCTCGACGCCGACCGCATCTGGTTCATGGAGATGAACACGCGTCTCCAGGTCGAGCACCCGGTGACCGAGATGATCACCGGTCAGGACCTCGTCGAATGGCAGCTGCGCGTGGCGAGCGGGGAGCCCTTGCCGTGCCGCCAAGACGACCTTTCGATCACCGGCCATGCGATCGAGGCACGGCTCTATGCCGAGGACCCGGCGCGTGGTTTCCTGCCCAGCATCGGCCGGCTCGACGCCTTCGATCTCGGCAGTGCGACGCGGGTCGATACCGGGGTGGAGCAGGGCGCGACGATCACGCCCTTCTACGACCCGATGATCGCCAAGGTGATCGCGCACGGCGCGACCCGCGAGGAGGCGCGCGAGACGCTCGCCGACACGCTCGATGCGGCGGTGGTCTGGCCGCTGCGCAGCAATGCCGGCTTCCTCGTGCAGGCGCTCGATCACCCCGCCTTCGTCGCGGGCACGCTCGATACCGGCCTGATCGCACGCGAGGGCGATGCGCTGCTGCCGCCGTCTCTGCCGAGCGAGGAGATGCTGGCCGAGGCCGCCGCCGCGCTCGCGGGCGACCAGCCGCTCGCCGGCTTCCGGCTCAACGCATCCCCCCGCCGCGCCGCGACGCTCTCCGTCGGCGGCGAGAGGGTGGAGGTGGACTATGCTTCCTCCGTTAGGGCTGAGCCTGTCGAAGCCCGGGCTCGCGATCGCAGCCAGCCCTTCGACAGGCTCAGGGCGAACGGAGGCAGGCTGCTCGTCACCGAAGGCGGCCAGACCTGGGAGGTCACCCCCTGGCGCGCCGCCGGCGCCGCGCAGGGCGGGGCGGGGGACGGCGCGATCCTGTCGCCGATGCCCGGTCGCATCATCGCGGTCGACGTGCGCGCCGGGGACGCTGTGACCAAGGGCCAGCGCCTCGTCACGCTGGAGGCGATGAAGATGGAACACAGCCTCGTCGCGCCCTTCGACGGCCTTGTCGCGGAGCTCTCCGCCACCCCCGACGGGCAGGTGACCGAAGGCGCGCTGCTCGTCCGCATCGACGCACAGGAGGGAGAGGGCTGATGGCCGGACGCTTCTACGACCAGTGGCAGGTCGGCGACCGGCTGGTCCACGACATCCGCCGCACGGTGACCGAGACGGACAACCTGCTCTTCTCGACGATGACGCACAATCCGCAGCCGCTCCATCTCGACGCGGAGGCGGCGCGGGCGAGCGAGTTCGGCCGGATCCTCGTCAACGGCACCTTCACCTTCGCGCTGATGGTCGGCCTGTCGGTCGGCGACACGACGCTCGGCACTCTGGTGGCCAATCTCGGCTACGACAAATTGGTGATGCCCGCGCCGGTCTTCCTCGGCGACACGCTCCGCGCAGACAGCGAGGTTGTCGAGCTGCGCGACAGCAAGTCCCGCCCCGACGCCGGCCTCGTCACCTTCCGCCACGTCCTGCGCAACCAGCGCGACGAGATCGTGTGCCAATGCCTGCGCACCGCCTTGCTCAAGCGGTCCGCGGAATGAGGTCGGCAATCCCGCTGCATCGCAGCAAAGTTTTTCTTGGAGATCATCCCCCAAGTTAATGGGCTATGACCCGTCATCCGCTATCCAAGCGCAACGACATCAAAGGGTTACCCCGTGACGATCATCAGCGAACTCCTGCTTGCGGCGAGCTCCGCCGCGCTTGCCGCCCAGGTTGCTCCGGCCCCGGCGCCCGCCCCCGCCCAGCAGGATAAGCCGCCCGCCGTCGCCGAACCGGCGCAGGCCGCGCCCGTCGCCGACGCGGCCACGACCCCCGACGAGGGGCAGGACATCATCGTCACCGGCACCCGGACCCAGGGGCGCAGCCGCCTCGACAGCGTCTCGCCGGTCGACGTGCTGAGCGGCGCCAGCCTGCAGCGGCAGGGGACGACCGAACTCGCCGCCGCGCTCGCCACGATCGCGCCGTCGATCGATTTCCCGCGGCCTTCCGCCAACGATGCGACCGACGCGATCCGCCCGGCGACGCTGCGCGGCCTGTCGCCCGACCAGACCCTGGTGCTGATCAACGGCATTCGCGGGCATAGCTCGGCCAACCTCAACACCAACGGCACCGTCGGCCGTGGCTCCGCGGCGGTCGATCTCAATACGATCCCGACCGTGGCGCTCGACCGGATCGAGGTGCTGCGCGACGGCGCCTCGGCCCAATACGGCTCGGATGCGATCGCCGGCGTCATCAACCTGCGCCTGCGGCAAGCCCGCTCGGGCGGCGGCGCACAGGTCAATTACGGCTTCTACGACACGCAGGTCGACACCGCGCGCGGCAGCCGCCACGTCACCGGCGAGCATACGGTCACCGCCTCGGCGTGGCAGGGCATCGGCTTCGGCAGCGACGGCTACATCACCGTCTCGGGCGAATATCTGAAGCGCCAGCCGACCAACCGCGCCGATTTCGACCCGCGCGTATCGCCGACCCGCGTCACCGGCCGCTACGGCGATCCCGAGGTCGAGCAATATACCGGCTTCGTCAACGCCGGCACCTCGCTGACCGACGACCTCAGCCTCTACGCTTTCGGCGGCTACCAGGACCGCGACACCCGCGGCGCCGCCTTCCCGCGCGTCGCCGCCAGCAACGCCAGCGCAGCGACGCTCCGGCAGCTCGCGCTGGCGGGTTATCCCGACGGCTTCCTCCCGATCATCAACACCAAGTCGAAGGACATCAATTCCGCGGTTGGCGTGCGCGGCGACGTGTCGGGCTTCGACATCGACCTGTCGGTCAGCTACGGCCGCAACACCGTCGACTTCCGCACGCTCAACTCGGCCAATTACGCCTATGGTTCGAGCACCCCGCGCAATTTCTACGATGGCGCCGTCGCCTATGACCAGTACGTCGCCGGCCTCGACGTCACGCGCAAGTTCGACGTCTTCCAGTCGCTGAACCTCGCCTTCGGCATCGAAGGGCGGCGCGAGGGCTACAAGATCAGCCCGGGCGAGCGCGCGTCCTACGATTATCCCGCCGGCACGACCGACGCGGTCGCGGGTTCGGCGCCGGGCGCGCAGGGTTTCGGCGGCTTCGCACCGCGCAACGCGATCGAGCGCAGCCGCCGAAGCGGCAGCATCTACGTCGATCTCGAGGCGCAGCTGACCGACAAGCTGCTGCTCGGCATCGCCGGGCGCGGCGAACATTATTCCGACTTCGGCAACACCGCCAACGGCAAGCTGTCGGCGCGCTACGACGTCACGCCCTGGTTCGCGCTGCGCGGCACTGCCTCCACCGGCTTCCGCGCGCCCTCGCTCCAGCAGCAGTATTTCACCCAGGTCGCGTCGGTCGTCACCAACGGCGTGCCGATCCTCACCGGCACCTATCCCTCGACCAGCGATGTCGGCCGAGCGCTGGGCGGCCTGCCGCTCGAGCCCGAAAAGTCGACCAATTTGTCGGTGGGTACGGTGATCCGCGCCGGCGGCTTCGACCTGACCGTGGACGCCTATCGCATCCACATCCGCAACCAGATCGGCCTGTCGGAGAACATCACGCAATCCGCCACCCAGTCGGCGGCGGTGAACGCGGAGATCGCGCGTCTGCTCGCGACCACCAACACCGGCGCGACGGCGGCGCGTTTCTTCATCAACGGCCTCGCCTCGACCACCAAGGGCATCGACGCGGTCGCCCATTATCGCCTTCGCACCGACAGCGCCGGCGCGTTCGACTTCACGGTCGCGGGCAACATCAACGACGTGAAGGTGACGCGCGTCCCCACCTCGACCGCGACGCTCAACCCCGCGCCGACGCTGTTCGCGCGCAGCCGCATCCTGACGCTGGAGGACGGCACGCCGCAGCAGAAGGTGACGGGGACGATCGACTGGTCGCTTGACCGGCTCGGCGCGCTTGCCCGCGTCACCTATTACGGCGACGTCAACCAGCCCGGCACGACCGCGGCGGCCGACGTCCATACCGGCAAGCACGCCATCACCGATCTCGAACTGCGCTACGCCGCGCCCAAGGGCGCGCAGATCGGCCTCGGCGTCAGCAACGTCTTCGACGTCTATCCGGATCGCCAGATCGCCGCGAACAATTCGACCGGGGTGCTGGGCTTCCCCTATTACTCGCCGTTCGGCTTCAACGGGCGCTACCTCTACGCCCGCGTCGGTCTCAACTGGTAGGCGGCAGGCCGCTCGAGGAGGGGGTGGGGCCGATCAGCTGCATCTGCTGCGGCACCGTCCCCAGCTCGATCCCCTCCTCGCGCATCCGCCTGAGCAGCGTCAGTAGCACGTTGCTGCGGGCATCGCCGGTTCCGCGCGGGCTGGCGACATGCGCGAAGCAGTTGAAGTGGATCCGCCCGTCGGCGATCTGGTCGACCAGCGCCGTCGCCGCAGGCGCGTCGAGTACCGTCGGTTCCGCCGCGAATGTCTCGAGCACGATCGCGCGCACCCGGTCGGCGTCGGTCGCGATCGGTACCGAGAACTGGACCTGGATGCGCCCCAGCGGGCCGGCCAAAGTCTTGTTGAGCACCGACTTGGTGATGAGTTCGGAATTGGGGACGATTAGCGTCGAATGGTCGCCGAGCTCGATCTCGGTCGAGCGCACGCTGATCCGCTTGACGTCGCCCTCGTCGGTGCCGACGCGGATCAGGTCGCCGATCTTGATCGGCCGTTCGGCGAGCAGGATCAGGCCCGAGACGAAGTTGGACGTGATAGCCTGCAGGCCGAAGCCGATGCCGACCGACAGTGCGGAGAGCAGCAGCGCGATCCGCTCCATGCCGATGCCGAGCGACGCCAGCGCCCACACCACCGCCAGCGCGATGGCGAGGTAGCGCGCCACCATCCGGATCGAGTTGCGGACGCTGCCGTCGAGGTCGGTGCTCGGCAGGTAACGGTTGTCGAGCCAGCCGGTGAACTGGCGCACCAGGAACAGCCCCAGTGCCAGCACCGCCACGAACCGCAGGATCGTGCCCGGCGAGATCGCGATGCCGCCCACCTCGACCCCGCGGGCAAGGCCGCTGACCCGGTCGAGGACGGAACCGAAGCCCGCGCCGAACGGATAGAGCAGCAGCCCGAGCGCGATGACGATCACCGCCAGCCGCAGCAGCGCCGACAGCAACACGCCGAACTGGTCGACCGCGCTGCCGCTGAGGCCCATGCCGTGGCGCAGCGTCAGCCCGATGCGGCTCTCGCGCTGGAACAGGCTGGTGGCGACGTCGTCGATGACCGTCATCAGCAGATAGGTGCAGACCGCGAGCAGCGTCGCCCACAGGACGAACTGCACGATGACGATC
>JBKBTU010000106.1:0-2287 GCA_046290715.1 Sphingomonas sp.
GTTGAGGCTGATCGGGTTGGTGGCGAGGTCGTTGCGGTCCTGCTTGAAGCGCGAATAGGCGCCGTCGATGGTGATGATCGAGGTGTCGGTCAGCTTCGCCTGGAAGGTGCCGGTGAGGCCCAGGCGCTCCTGCCGGTTGGTGAAGCGGCCGTAGCCCGGCAGCTTGGCGACGAACACGCCGGGCTGGTTGACGGTGTTATACGCCGACGGTGTCGATCCCGGCGTCGCGCCGGCTTCGGGGATGCACAGCGTCGTGCGCGGCGCGGTGCCGACCAGCGGGTTGACCGGCGTCGTCGCGGTGCCGGGGACGACCGGGCAGAAGCCGTTGTTGACGTCGCTGAAGTCGGCCAGGGCGGTGTTGGAATAGGCGTCTTCCTGCACCGTGCGCTTGTTGTAGGCGGCCGACAGCAGCAGGCCGAAACGGTCGTTGTCCCACGTCTTGCTGATCAGCCCGACCAGGCGCGGCGCGGTGCTCTTGTTGATGTCGTAATAGGCGCCCTGTGCCGAGATCGCCGCCTGGAAGCCGGGATTGTCGAACGGGCGGCCGGTCTGGAGGTCGATCGTCGCACCGAGAGAGCCTTCGTCGACCTCGGCCGACTGCGTCTTGCGTACGACGATCGAGTTGAACAGTTCGGAGGCGAAGACGCTGAAGTCGAAGCTGCGGCCGCGGTTGACGCCGGCGCCGAGCGTCGAGCCGGTCGTGGCCGAGATCGCCTCCAGCCCGTTGAAACGCGTGCGGCTGAAGTCGCCGCCCAAGCCGCGGACGGTGACGGTGCGCCCCTCGCCGCCGTCGCGCTCGATCGAGATGCCGGGGATGCGCTGGAGCGAATCGGCGAGGTTGGCATCGGGGAAGTCGGCGATGTCCTGCGCGTTGATCGCATCGACGACGCCCGCAGACTGCTTCTTGATGCTGATCGCCGACTGGAGGCTGCGCCGGAAGCCGGTGACGACGATGTCCTCACCCTGATCGCCCGTATCGACCGGGGCGGCGGTCGCGGCATCCTGCGTCGTGGTCGTCTGACCACCCGGTTGCGCCGCCGCCGGCGTGACCGGCGCTTCGGCGGGCGCCGGTGCGGGCGTGGGCGCAGGCGCAGTCTGTGCCATAGCGATGCCGGGCAGCGAGCCGGCCGCGGCGAGCGCGAGCAGCGAGGTACGGATCAGCAGCAGGGGCGCGCGGGAAGTGGGGCCGGGCATCGACATCCTCCATCGTCCACATTGTGGGACTGGTTCTTGTGAATTGAAACTGTCCGGTTTGGCCGCTGCTGTCAAGAAGGCTGACGTTTTTCGCTGGTAAATTATGGACCATCGCATCAGGATATGAAACACGAAGCCGATCGGTCGCGACGAACCGAGCGCTGCCCAGGCCCGACCGTGTGAGAGGATTGCGATGAAGACCGCCCTATGGACCGCCGTGCGGACCGCCCCGTGGAGCCTCGCCGCGGCGCTGTCGCTCACCCCCGCCGCCGCCGTCGCGCAGCAAATGCCGCCGGTGCTGACGGCCAAGCCCGACACGCGGCCGACGCCGCCAAAGGAGTGGATCGACGCCACCACCGGACATCGCATCGTCCGCATCTCCGAAGAGCCGGGCAGCAGCAGCAACTACTTCAACGTCAACAGCTACACGCCCGACGGCCGCTGGATGGCGTACAGTTCGCCGCGCGGGATCATGGCGCTCGATCTCAAGACCTTCGCCTCGAAGCTGATCGTACCGGGCAAGGTCAGCCTGCAGTTCGTTGGCCATCGCACGGGCACGGTCTATTATCTCACCGCGCTCGAGCAGACGCAGGGTCACGATGCCAATTCGGCGTTCGTGCCGGGATCCAAGGCGCGCGCGACCGCCGAACCGCTGCGTGGCCCCCGCACGATCATGGGCTACGACATCGTCACCGGCAAAAGCCGCCGGATCGCGACGCTGGAGCCCGGCTATTCGATCGCGACGATCAACGCCGACGAGACGCTGTTCGCCGGCGCGCGCAACACCGGCACCAACGCCGACGTCAGCCCGTCGAGCGTCATGGCGAATCGCGATCCGGCGAGCGAGACCGGCCCGAACGGCGAGAAGCTGACCTATGCCGAGGGGCGCGAGGTGCAGATCAACCGGCGGCTGATGATGAAGATCCCGATGGAGATCTTTACCATCAATATCGCGACCGGCGCGAAGAAGACGATCACCGCCTCGACCGACTGGCTCAACCACCTGCAATTCTCGCCGACCGACCCCAACGTCCTGCTCTATTGCCACGAGGGCAACTGGCACGTCGTCGACCGGCTGTGGCTGGTCCGCGTC
>JBKBTU010000106.1:2386-8672 GCA_046290715.1 Sphingomonas sp.
CGGACGATGAACATGGAGATCGCCGGCCACGAATGGTGGAGCCGCGACGGCAAGACCGTGTGGTACGACCTCCAGACCCCGCGCGGGGAGGATTTCTGGGTCGCGGGCTATGACGTCGCGACCGCCAAGCGCCGCTGGTTCCACCTCGACCGCAACGCGTGGGGGGTGCACTTCAACAGCTCGCCCGACGGCACGCTCTTCTCGAGCGACGGCGGCGATCCCGAAATGGCGGCACACGCGCCCGACGGCAAATACATCCAGCTGCTGCGCCCGCGCGCGATCCCCGACGTTGCCGGCATCCATGCCGCGAACAGCGCCGACCTCATCACGCCGGGCGCCGTCGACCCCGAGCGGCTGGTCGACCTCCGCAACCACGATTATCGTTCCGAACCCAATGCGAGCTTCACCCCCGACGGCAAGTGGCTGGTGTTCCGTTCGAACATGTGGGGCCCCGGCCACGTCTATGCGGTGGAGATCGCCAAGCCGGCGCGGTGAAGTCTACCGACGACGTGCTCCTGCGAAGGCAGGAGCCCAGGGCCACGAACGACGGTCGGTCCGCGCGGCCTCGGTTCCGGCTTTCGCCGGAACACGGCTAGCGCGACACAAAACCGTTCGTGCCGAGCCTGTCGGAGCACAGGTGAGGCTTGAGGCCTTCGACGGGCTCAGGGCGAACGGGGTGTGGATCATTGTAACCTCAGCGCGCGTAGCCGAGGCCGGTTCAGTCCCGGCCGGCGATCTCGATCGCGTCGCCCAGTCGCTCCAGCACGCGGATCGCCGTCGACAGGTCGTCGTCGTCGATCCCAGCCAGCAAGGCGCGACGAACCTCGGCCGTGCGTGCCTCGGCCTGCTCTGCCAGCGCCCGGCCGGCCGCGGTCAGGTGGAGGGTGCGGGCGCGCTTGTCGCCGGCGTCGACGCGGCGCTCGACCAGCCCGGCGCGCTCCATCTGGTCGACGATCGGCACCACCGAAGGCGCCTCCATCCCCAGCTGCTCGGCGAGTGCGCCCTGCCGCATGCCGTCGCCGCCCCGCCCGATCAGCATCACTGCCAGCGCCATCGAATGCGACAGCGCCAACCCGGCGAGGCTGCGATCGAGCTGGCGACGATAGGCGCGCGCGAGCGGCACCAGCAAAGTGCCGAAGCGGCGATGAAGCTCTGCGGGATCGTCGGTCACTGGACATCGATAGGTTTCTAACTATCTGGATGCAAGCGGCTGAGCGAGTCGCGCTTGCCCGAAGACCTGCCGTGACTGTCCAACCCACCCCGCCGCTGTCTCCCGCTGCCCTCCCGGACGGCCTGCCGACGCCGCGCCGCTATTGGTCCGCCGCGGCGATCTGGCTGGCGCTGGCGATGGCGGTCCTCGACAGCTCGATCGCCAACATCGCGTTGCCGACCATCGCGCGCGAACTCGGCGCCACCGCTGCCGCCTCGATCTGGGTCGTCAACGCCTATCAGATCGCGATCACGATGGTGCTGTTGCCCGCCGCGGCGCTGGCGGAGATCGTCGGCTATCGCCGCGTCTATCTCTTCGGGCTGACGCTGTTCGCCATCGCCTCGCTCGCCTGCGGGCTATCACACAGCCTGACCGGCCTCGCTATCGCCCGGTTCGTGCAGGGGCTGGGCGCCGCCTGCGTGATGGCGATCAACGGCGCGCTGGTCCGCTTCACCTATCCCAGGGCGCAACTCGGCCGCGGCATCGGCTATAACGCTTTGGTGGTCGCGGTGTCCGCCGCCGCCGGGCCGAGCGTCGCCGCGGCGCTGCTCGCGGTCGCCTCGTGGCGCTGGCTGTTCGCGGTCAACGTGCCGCTCGGGCTGCTGTCGCTTGCGATCGCGGCGGTGGCGCTGCCGGTGACGCCGCTGTCGGGCAAGCGGTTCGACCTCGCCTCCGCGGCGCTCAACGCGCTCGCCTTTGCCGCGGTGTTCCTCGTCTGCTCCGACCTCGCGCACGGCACCGTCGCAGCGCGCACTGCGATCGAGGCGATCGTCGGTCTGGCGGCGGCGGTGATGGTCGTGCGCCGCGCGCGCGGCGACGACGCACCCCTGATCCCGGTCGATCTCATCCGCATGCCGATGCTGCGGCTGTCCTACCTCACCTCCTCCTGCTCGTTCGCGGCGCAGATGGTCGCGCTGGTCGCGCTGCCTTTCTACCTCCAGGGGCGGTTCGGGCTCGACCATGTCGTGACCGGGCTGCTCATCACGCCGATGCCGATCGGCACCGCGCTGGCGGCGCCGGTATCGGGCCGGCTGGTCGAGAAGGTCAGCGCCGGGCTGCTCGGCGGTATCGGGCTGGCGCTGCTCGCGCTCGGCATGCTGCTGATGGCGGTGCTGCCGCACGGCGTGCCGGTGCCGCTGCTCGGGCTGCCGCTGTTCCTCGCCGGGATCGGCTTCGGGCTGTTCCAGACGCCCAACAACCGCACCATGCTGGGCGTCGCGCCGCCGCGGCGCAGCGGCGCCGCCGGCGGCATGCTCGCCACCGCGCGGCTCGTCGGGCAGACCGGCGGCGCGGTGCTGATCGCGATGATCTTCCGCCTCGCCGGCCCCGCCACCACGGTGCCGCTGTTCCTGTCCGCCGCGCTCGCGATGACCGCCGCGCTGCTCAGCGTCGGCCGGCTCCGTATAGCGCCGGCGCAGACCTGATCGCCGTCGCGATTACGGTCCGACGTCGGCGGCGCCGCTCTGCACGCGGAGCGCCTTGCCGACCTTGAAGCCCAGCGCCGCGCCGACGCGGTCGTCCCAGCCATAGGGATCGTTGCGCACGATCGGCTCGCCCGCATCGTCGAACAGCACCGTCTGGTACAGCATCCGCACCGGGATCTGCCGCGGCAGCTTGACGAAGGTCTCCTTGCCCGTGCCCCGCGCCTGGTGCCACTGATCGGTCACCCCCTCGTCCTTGGCCAGCATTTCCGCGAAGCCGAGCGCATCCTCGACGCGGACGCAGCCGTGGCTGCGCTGGCGCTGCACCATGCCGAACAGCGCCTTGGCCGGCGTGTCGTGCAGGTAGATCGCATGATCGTTCTGCATGTCGAACTTGACGAGCCCGAGCGAATTCTTTGGGCCCGGCTGCTGCACGATCCAGCCGTCCTTCCAGACCATGTTGTTGGCCTTGAGATAGCCCGCGCCCTTCTTGGAGATCTCGCCTTCCTGGATCGACCGCGGCACCGTCCAGGTGGGATTGGCGACTAGGCGGAAGATCGGCGATCCGAGCTGCGGCGTCTCCTTGTCGGGTTCGCCGACCACCACCTTGCGGCTGTCCGCGATCTTGCCGTCGCGCCAATAGGTCAGTCGCGCCGCGGCGAGGTTGACGTCGATGCGCGTGGCGGGCGGGGTCCGCTCCAGCCAGCGCAGCCGCTCCATCGCCACGGCGATCGCGCGCGCCCGGTCGACGTCCGACATGTTGAGGATGGCGAGCGCCTCACCGCCGATGATGCCGTCGGGCTTCATGCCGTAATCGGCCTGCATGCGCTTCACCGCCGCTTCCATCGCCGGCGTGTAGCGATCGCCCTGCACCGCATCCGCGCCGATATAGTCGAGCACGGCGAGCTCGCGGGCGATCGCGGGGATGCGGGGATCCGTCGCGCCGGGCTCGATCGCCTCGCCGTCGCTGGTGATCGCCGGCGTCGGCGTCGCCGGTTGGCGGCGCAGTTTGACATAGGCGTCCGACAGCCGCTTGTAGTTGGCGTCCTGCGGCGCGAGGCGGGCTAGCCAGCCGGTCACGTCGCCCGACCGCAGTGCAGCGGCCAGCCCTGCCTTCAGGTCCGGGTTCGGGCGCGGCACGGTGTAGACGTCGTAGAGCTTGGTCGGATCGGTCGCACCGCGCGCCAGCGCCGCGGCGAAGCGCAGCGCCTGCGTGGTCAGCGCGGCCTCGCCGTTGCCCGGCGTGCCGAAATCGATCTGGTCGAGCCCGTGCGCGCCGCGCGCGGCGATCGCCTGGCGCAGCTGCCCTGCGGTCCGGTCGTTCCACTGCGCCGGAGCGGTCGCATCCGCACCCTCCGCGGCGGCCGTATCGTTCCGGTCCGGCGTGACCGCGACGCTGCACGCCGAAAGCACCAATCCCATCGCAAGCGACGTCCCCAATACCGACCGCACATCGTACTCCCTGATATTACGGTCTCAGAACGCTTTACCGCCCGCCCGGCTCCATCGCCGGCGATCCGCCCCCCGCCGCCTCGTGCGGGGCCGGCGAGGCCTCGATGTCGTCGAGCTGCCGGATCAGGTCGGCGAAGCTGCCGTCGTGCCGCACGGGGAACAGCCGCTTGAAGCTGGTGCCGAGCACGTCGAGGTCGTGCTGCGTCAACAATCCGATCGCTACAATCTTGTCAGCCACGTCGGTCTCCCATCGCGCTGACAACTCGCCGCGCCCGGGGTCGTGCCAATCGTTGCGGCTGCGTCACGGATCTTCGGCCGCGCAGGGGGTCGGCGCGGCGCCTCACTCCGCCGCGACCGCCGCGGTGCCGAGCGGGTCGGCCGCGGTCAGCCGCGGCTTCAGCCGGCGATAGGTCGCGAGCGCCTGCCCGACGATCTGGTCCATGTTGTAATAGCGATAGGTCGCCAGCCGCCCGACGAAGCTGACGTCCGGCTCGGCCAGCGCGAGCGCCTCGTAGCGCTTGTAGAGCGCGTGGTTCTCCTCGCGCGGGATCGGGTAATAGGGATCGCCGGTGGCGCTGGGATATTCGTAGGTGACGCTGGTGCGGTCGGCGACCTGCCCGGTCAGGTGCTTGTATTCGGTGACGCGGGTATAGGGCACCGCCTCGTCCGGATAATTGACGACGGCGACCGGCTGATGCTGCGCCTCGTCCAGCGTGCGGTGTTCGAAGCGCAGTGAACGATACGGCAGCCGGCCGTAGCGATGCCCGAAATATTCGTCGATCGGCCCGGTGAAGACGAGATGGTCGTGCGGATAGGCGTCGCGCACCGCCGCATAATCCTCGCCGAGCAGCAGGTCGATGTTGGGATGATCCAGCATCGCCTCGAACATCCGGGTGAAGCCGTCGCGGGGCATCGCCTGGTGCCGGTCGGTGAAGTAGCGGTCGTCGGTGGTGGTGCGCGTCGGCACGCGCGCGGTCACCGATTTGTCGAGCTCCGACGGGTCCATGCCCCATTGCTTGCGCGTATAGCCCTGGAAGAACGTCTCGTAGAGCTCGCGCCCGACCGTGGCGACGACCACGTCCGCCGAGGTGAGGATCGGATCGACCGGCTCGGCGCGCGTCGCCAGGAACGCTGCGACCTCCGCATCGCTCGACAGGTCGAGCCCGTACAGCATGTTCAGCGTCGTGCGGTTGATCGGCATCGGCACGCGCTGCCCGGCGACGTCGGCGAGCACGCGATGCTCGTACGGGCGCCACGCGGTGAAGCGCGACAGATAGGCGAAGACATCGTCCGAATTGGTGTGGAAGATGTGCGGGCCGTATTGGTGGATCAGGATCCCCGCCGCATCGCGCCGGTCGTAGGCGTTGCCGCCGATATGCGGCCGGCGGTCGACGACCAGCACGCGCTTGCCCGCATCGCGCGCCAGCCGCTCGGCCATCACCGCGCCGGCGAACCCCGCGCCGACCACCATCACGTCGTAGCGGTCGCCCGCTGGCGGCCAGGTCACCGGCGACACGATGCGCTGGTGACGGTCGCGGCCGGCGATCTCCGCCTGGATCAGCGCCGCCATCTCGAGCGCGGTGCTGTTCCACGATCCGCGCGCGAGCTGCGCGTCGGCCGCCTCGCGCCAACCATCGCCCGCCGCGCGCGTCGCCATCGCGCCCTCGCAGGCCGCGACGAAGTCCGCCGCCGTGCCGGCGATCGTCACGCCGGCGAGATCGCCGTAATGGCGGACGACGTCGGTGATCGGCGTCGACACGACCGGACAGCCGGCGGCGAGATATTCGGGTGTCTTGGTCGGGCTGATGAACCGCGTCGCTTCGTTGATCGCGAACGGCATCAGCGCGACGTCCCAGCCGGCCATATAGGCGGGCAGTTCGGCATAGGCGCGTGCGCCCAGATAATGGATGTTGGCGCGCTGCGGCAGGTCGGCCGCGTCGATCTTGACGACCGGGCCGACGACGACGAGCGACCATTCGGGATGCGCGTCCGCCACCGCGGCGAGCAGGCCCGTGTCCATCCGCTCGTCGACCACCCCGGCGAAGCCCAGCCGCGGCGCCGGGATCGCCGCCTGATCGGCGGGCTGGACGAGCCCGGCATCGCGCCCGCGGCCGAAATGCGCGACGTCGATGCTGGAGGGGAAGGCGTGGACGTTGCCGTGGCGGCGCCGCTTCGCCTCGTACAGGCTGGTGCCGCCGGTGAA
>JBKBTU010000107.1:0-5187 GCA_046290715.1 Sphingomonas sp.
CTGGCCGAAGGCGGCGGCGGTGAGCCGCTCGAGCACCTTGACCTCGACGCCCTCCGGCGCCTCGCCCGGCACCAGATGCACCACCGCCGACATCACCTTGGGCGGCGGCGTGAAGGCGGAGCGGTGCACGGGCATCGCGATCCTCGCCGTCGAGCGCCACTGGCTGAGCACCGCGAGCCGGCCGTACGCGTCGCTGCCCGGACCTGCGACGATGCGCTCGGCGACCTCCTTCTGGAACATCAACGTGCAGGATTGCCACCACGGCTGCCACGCCGCGGTCAGCCAGCCGACGAGCAACGCGGTGCCGACGTTATAGGGGAGGTTGGAGACGATATGCGGCCGCCCGGCGAACAGCTCCGGCGCGTCGACCTCCAGCGCGTCGCCCTCGATCACCCGCAGCTTGCCCGGATAGGCCTCGCCGAGCTCGGCCAGCGCCGGGATGCAGCGGCGGTCGCGCTCGATAGCGGTGACGCTGGCGCCCGCCGCGAGCAGCGCGCGGGTCAGGCCGCCGGGGCCGGGCCCCACCTCCAGCACCTCCTGACCCATCAGGTCACCCGGCACCGCCGCGATCCGTGCTAGCAATTGGCCGTCGAACAGAAAGTTCTGGCCGAGCGCCTTGCTCGCGTTGAGCCCGTAGCGCGCGATGACCTCGCGCAGCGGCGGCAGCGCGCCGCCCGCACCGGCTGCGCTCATGCGCGGGCGCGGCGGTCCGCCGCGTGTCCCGCCATCGCGATCGCGGCGATCATCGCGCCGGGATGCGCCAGGTCCTTGCCGGCGATGCCGAAGGCGGTGCCATGGTCGGGGGAGGTGCGGACGATCGGCAGACCGAGCGTGATGTTGACGCCCTCGTCGAAGTGCAGCGTCTTGATCGGCACCAGCGCCTGGTCGTGGTAGCAGCAGAGGACCGCGTCATAGCCCGCCCGCGCCCGTGCATGGAACAGCGTGTCCGCGGCGAACGGCCCGGTCGCATCGATCCCCTCGCGGCGCAGTTGCGCGATCGCGGGTTCCAGAATGTCGATCTCCTCGCGCCCGATCGTGCCGCTTTCGCCCGCGTGCGGATTGAACCCGGCGAAGGCGAGGCGGGGGGCGGCGATGCCGAAATCGCGCGTCAGCCCGCGCGCGGTGACTCGCGCCTTGGCGACGAGCAGATCGACCGACAGCAGCCCGGCGACCTCGGCCAGCGGCACGTGCACCGTCATCGGCACCACGCGCAGCGTCGGCCCCGCGAGCATCATCACCGCATCCTCGCCGCGCACGCCGCAGCGCTCGGCGACGAATTCGGTCTGGCCGGGATGGTTGAAGCCGATGCCGTAGAGCTGCGCCTTGGACACAGGCGCGGTCACCAGCGCCCCCGCCTCGCCCGAGCGGACGAGATCGATCGAGCGTTCGAGCGCGTCGAGCGCCGCACGCGCCCCCCCGACATCGGGCGTTCCCAAAGCGATCGGCCCGGCGTCGCCGACCGGCAGCACCGGCAGCGCGCGGTCGAACACCGCGCCCGTCTCGCGGAGGTCGCGCACGGTTTCGAGCGGACCGCTCCACACCCGCCGCACCGCCGCCGGGTCCCCGACGAGCGCGAACGGCGGCAGGCTGCGCAGGCTGCGGACCGCCCAGCTCTTGGCGACGATCTCCGGTCCGACGCCGGCGGGATCGCCCATCGCGATGGCGAGCGGGGCGGCGGCCATGTCAGCGATACTCGATCACCGCGTCGCGGCGGAGGTCGCGCAGCTTGCTCTGCGCGCGCAGGTTGACGCGCTGCTGCTCGAGCTGACCCTGGATCTGCGCGGCGCCGGGCACCGAGGACGCCTGCGGATCGTCGCGGCCGCACAGCACGAGCGCGCGCACGCCCTCCGTCGGCGAACCGAACGGCGGCGTCGCCTGCCCGACCTGCAGCTTGACCATGATCTCCTGAAGCGGTGCCGGCAGGTCGCGGATGCGGATCGAATCGTTGTCCACCACCTCGGCGTTGATCGAGGCGGCGACCTTTTCGACCGTGCCGCAGCCCTGGATCGACTTGACCGTCGTCGCGAAGGTCGCGGCGCGGGCCTGCGCCTGCGCCTGGGTGGTACCGGCCGGGAAGGCGACGGTCAGCTGCTTGAGGCTAAGCCGCGCATCGCGCGGGTCGGCCGCGCCGATCGTGCGCTTGTCGGTGAGGTACAGGATCGAGAAGCCGCCCGGCGTCTCGATCGGCCCGGCGACCTGGCCGACCTGCATCTGCTGCGCCGCGTCGGCGAGCTGCTGCGGCAGCGTGACCAGCCGGATCCAGCCGAGATCGCCGCCGACGCCGCGCGTCGAGGCCTCCGAATAATTGCGCGCGAACAGCTCGAACGGCTGCTGCGCCTTCTGGATCTCGGCGATGATCTGCTTGGCCTTGGCGAACACCTCGTTGCGGTTCGCGTCGTTGGCGCTGAGATAGATTTCGTGGAGGTTGTATTCCTCCGTCCCGCGCGAGGCTTCGATCCGCTTCTGGATCGCGGTGACCTCTTCGTCGCCGACGTTGACGAACGGCTCGATGCGCTTGCGCAGATAGCGGCTCCAGGCGAGTTCGCCCTCGATCGCGCGGCGCAGCGAGCGCTCCGACGACCCCGCCTTTCTCAGTGCGACGCGCAGCTGCGGCACGGTCATGTTGAACCGCTTGGCGAGCCCCGCCTCGCTCTGGTCGAGCTCGGCCGCGGTCACGGTAACGTCGGCGGTCCTCGCCTCCTGGATCTCCAGCGTCTCGTCGATCAGCTGACGCAGGATCTGGAGCTTGAATTCGTCGACCTGTTCGGGCGCCGGCCCGCGACCGCCGTTGTTGAATATGGTGAGCGCGAGACGCTGGTCGACGTCGGTGCCGGTGATGACGGTGTCGTTGACGATCGCGGTCGGCTTGCGGACGTTGGGGTCGAGCTTGCCGAAGATCTGCAGGTTGGTCGGGATGTTGAGATTGGTCTCCGGCACCTGGCTGTCCTGCACCGTCTGGGCGACCGCGCCCGAGCCGAATGCCGCCAGCGCCGCCCAGCCCATCATGCGACCGATCCGGGCGCTGCGTCGATTGTGTTGCGTCACGTCGTTCCGATACCCCAAGAGCCCGCGCACCCGTCAGGTGCGCCTGTCGCCGGCCATGCCCCGATCCAGCTGAACTTCGGCTTAGCGGCCGAGGTTGGTCAACGCCAGCGTCAACAGGAAGCTGTTGCCCGAGCGTGCATCGCCGGTGTCCTGATAATCGCGTCGCCACGTCGCGCCCAGCCGGATGCAATCGTCCTCATATTGCACGCCGATGCGGTGGCGGATGGGATCGAAGCCATCGGACAGCGACTGCGGGTCCTCCTTGCGATCGGTCAGGTCGATGACGGTCGAGCCGAACACCGACCAGAAGCGCTTGAACTGCACGCGCCCGGCGAGCCGTACCTCCTCGCGATCCTGCAGATCCTCGATCGTCGGAAAGATGTTGCGGTTGAGCCGCAGATACCCTGCGAGGATGTAGGTGGAGCGCGACCCGACCGTCGCGTCGATCTCGTTGCGGCGCACCGCGAGGCCGTCCTTGTCGAGGCGGTAGCGGTGGATGATCGACACGAAGTCGCGGACCCGCAACGTCGTCCGCCCGACGATGTCGGAGAAGCGGTCGCTGAGCCCGGTGCCGCTCGGCAGGATCGTCGGCCGCGTCGACAGGCGATAGCTCTGGCCGATCACCGCATCCAGCGTCACGCCGGGAAGCGCCAGCGCCCATTCCGCGCCATAGGTCGCGCGGCTGCTGTCCTCCCACCGGTCGTAGCCGGCGAAGCGGTTGAGCGCGAAGAGGTTCGAGTCCTCGAGATCGACCGCGCGCGCGTCCTCGTTGGGGACGTCGAGGTTGGCGATCTTGGGCGACGCGACGATCTGCAACCGGGGCGTCAGCCGCTGCGTGCCGCCGAGGAACGTGCCCACGAACGGCCATTTGACGTCGGCCGCCAGCGCGCCGATCGCGCGGGTCTTGAACCCCTCGACGCCGCGGTAGCTGACGACGGAGGTCGCGAGCGTGTCGTTGGTGTTGTAGGCGTCTGCGCGCGCATAGGCGGTGAGCGTCACCTCCTGCCCCCAGGTCGTCAGGCGCCGCAGATCCCATTGCCCCGCGAGGAACGCGCGCTGCGTGTCCTGCCCGGCGGTGCGGGTGATCGCCAGCGTGTTCGCCTGGATCTGCAACTTGCCGCCGCCGAGATCGAAGCGCTGGCGGAAGTCGAGCTCGGGTAGCGCGATCGGCTGCGCGCCCTGCGGATCGTTGACGCGCAGCGTCTGCACGTACCAGCCGGTGAGGGAGAAATAGCTGTCGGGCGTGATGTGCTCGAGCGCCGCGGTGGTGCGCAGCCGGTCGTCGCGCGAAATGTCGTAGCGGCGCAGGAAGGTGCGATCGCTCGCGATCCGTGCCGATCCGCTGACGCTCCAATAGGGCGACAGCTGATAGCGCGCGATGCCGTCGAGATAGCCGCGGAACGCGCGCTCGGTATCGGTCGGCGTCGCGGTGTTGAGGTCGTCGCTGCGCCGGCTCTCCGTGCCGTAGGCGGTGACCCGGAAGGCGCCGTTGGTGCCGAGCGCCTCATATTGTGCCTGCATCATCGGCAGCACCGCGGTGAAGATATGCGGCGTCAGCGTCAGCCCCTTGTTGGGGGCGAGGCGGAAATAATAAGGGACGACGAATTCGAGCCCGTTGACCCGGTCGAGCTGCACGTCCGGGGTGAGCAGCCCGCTTTCCGATCCTTCGCCGACGGGCAGCGAGAAGGCGGGAAGCGGCAGCGCCGGCAGCCCGAACAGATGGAACTGCCCGCCGCCGAAGAACACGCGTTCACGATCCGGACGATAGGTGATGCGCACCGCCGTGATCTTCCACGACGGTTCCTTGGGGCATCCCGACGAGGTGGAGACGGCGCACGGCGTGTAGGCCGCCTTGTCGAGCTGCAGCGTGCCGTCCGCCGCGCGCGTGCCGCGCTCCGCCGCCATGCGGCCGCCCTGTTCGAGCACGACCAGCATGTTCTGGACGACGCCGTCCTTCAGCGAATCGGTCAGTTCGATCGAATCGCCGTAGGCGACGTCGCCTTCCGGATTGGTGACGGCGATATTGCCGGTCGCGACGACCTTGCCCGTCTTGCGGTTCCAGACGACCTTGTCGGCGCGCAGCCGGTCGCCCTGCCGGAACATGCGGACCTCGGTCAGCGCGGTGACGACATCGGTATTGGT
>JBKBTU010000107.1:5282-8566 GCA_046290715.1 Sphingomonas sp.
TCGTGTCATATTCCAGGCTGCCCGCGCTGAACTGCACCTGGTCGTCGGCCGCCGGTTTCGCCAGCGCCGGATCGGTGGCGGGCGGCGGCGCGGCGGCGCGATCCTGCAGATCCTGCGCCGCCGCGGGCGTCGCCAGCAACAGCGCGGCAGCGGCACAGCCGGCCAGAAGGTCGAAACGCAACACGATGATCCGGCTACCCCTTTGGCGCGTTCGGCGCCGCCCTGAACGACGCCTCCCTCGGCTTCGCCTATCGCATCACCGGGGCGAGCCTGCAATCGTTGTGCTTCGCGCCCCCGCACCCTAGATCACAACCCTGTTTTCAGCACCGGAAAGTCCCGTTTCATGCAGATCGCCTTTGCCCCGACCGTTCCCGCCGATGCCGCGATCGTCGCGCTGCCGGTGGAGAAGGACCTTGCCGGGCGGACGCGCTGGCCCGGCCTCGCCGACGCGCATCAGGCGCTCGGCACCGCCGCGGCGAAGGCGGCCCGGTTCGACGGCGAGGCCGGCGGAATCGTCGAAATGTTCGTCGCCGAGGGCGATGGGACGCGCCGGGTGCTGCTGGTCGGCGTCGGCGCCGGGGGCGAGGCGGATTGGGAAAAGGCGGGCGGCGCGCTGACGGCGAAGCTGCTGACCTCCGGCGCCACCGCCGTCGTCGCGGATCTGTCCGCCGCCAGCCCGACGCCCAAGGCGGCCGCGCGCTTCGCCGGTGCCGCGGCGCAGCGCGCATGGCGCTTCGACCAGTATCGCACCAAGTTGCCCGAAAAGCAGAAGCCGACGCTGACCGACCTCACCATCGTCGGCGCGCCCGCGGGCACCGATGCCGCCTGGGCGGCGCAGGACGCGGTGACGCAGGGCCTCGAACTCACCCGCAACCTCGTCGCCGCGCCGCCCAACATCCTCTATCCCGAGAGCTTCGTCGAGCAGGTCCGTCGCGACGTCGAGGGCCTGGGCCTCGAGGTGATCGTCGTCGACGAGGCGGAGATGACCCGCCACGGCATGGGCGCGCTGCTCGGCGTCAGCCAGGGTTCGGTGCGCGAGGCGCGGATCCTCGCGCTCAAGTGGAACGGCGCGGGCGAGGGCGACCCTGTATTGGCATTGGTCGGCAAGGGCGTCACCTTCGACACCGGCGGCATCTCGTTGAAGCCGGGTGCCGGCATGGAAGACATGAAGTGGGACATGGGCGGGGCGGGCGCCGTCGCCGGGACGATGAAGGCGCTTGCCGCCCGCAAGGCGAAGGCGAACGTCGTCGGCGTGATGGGCCTCGTCGAGAACATGCCCGACGGCAATGCGCAGCGCCCCGGTGACGTCGTGACGTCGATGTCGGGCCAGACGATCGAGATCCTGAACACCGATGCCGAGGGGCGCCTGGTGCTCGCCGATGCGATCACCTGGACGCAGGCGACCTTCCGCCCGAAGACGATCGTCGACCTGGCGACGCTGACCGGTGCGATGATCGTCAGCCTCGGCAACGAATATGGCGGCCTGTTCGCCAACGACGACGGGCTCGCCGACAAGCTGCTCGCCGCCGGCCTCGCCACCGGGGACAAGTTGTGGCGCTTCCCGCTGTCGGACACCTACAACAAGCTGATCGACAGCCCGATCGCCGACATGAAGAACGTCGGTCCGCGCGGCGCCGGGTCGATCACCGCGGCGCAGTTCATCCAGCGCTTCGTCGACGAGGGCGTCGCCTGGGCGCACCTCGACATCGCCGGGATGGTGTGGAGCGACAAGGCGGCCGCGACCTACGACAAGGGCGCGACCGGCTATGGCGTGAAGCTGCTCGACCGGCTGGTCGCGGAGCATTTCGAGGGCTGACCGCACGCGGCGGGCAGGCTAGGCCTGTCCGCCATGCAGGTCGATTTCTACCATCTCGCCATGACCCCGCTCGACCGCGCGCTCCCGCAGATCGCGGCCAAGGTGGTGGAGAGCGGCGCCAGGCTGCTGATCGTCTCCGCCCGCGACGATCAGCGCGCGGACCTCGACCGATTGCTCTGGACCTATCGGGCGGACAGCTTCCTGCCCCACGCGCAGGCGGGGGCGGGCGAGGACGCGCGCCAACCGGTACTGATCGCCGCCGAGGTGACCCCCGCCAACGCCGCCCGCCACGTCGCCCTCGTCGACGGCGAATGGCGCGACGCCGCGCTCGATTTCGACCGTGCCTTCCACTTCTTCGAGGACGCGCACATCGCCGCCGCCCGCACCGCCTGGCGCGCGCTCGGCGCCCGCGCGGGTATCGAGCGTCGCTACTGGAAGCAGAACGACGCCGGCCGCTGGGAGCAGGCGGCCTGAGCGCGCGCGGTCGAACCGGTTGCAAAGGGGAGGGCCGCCGACTAGGGCGGCGCCACTTCGAACAGCCCATCTACAGGAGCCCGTGACCATCATGGCCGCGAACCGTACCTTTTCGATCATCAAGCCCGATGCCACCCGCCGCAACCTGACCGGTGCGGTCACCAAGATGCTCGAGGAGGCCGGCCTGCGCGTCGTCGCGTCGAAGCGCATCCACATGACCCGCGAGCAGGCCGAGGGCTTCTACGCGGTGCACAAGGAGCGCCCCTTCTTCAACGACCTCGTCGCGTTCATGATCTCGGGTCCGGTCGTCGTGCAGGTGCTCGAGGGCGAGAATGCGATGCAGCGCAACCGCGACATCATGGGTGCGACCAACCCCGCCAATGCCGAGCCCGGCACGATCCGCAAGGAACTGGCGGAATCGATCGAGGCGAACACGGTCCACGGTTCGGATTCGGACGAGAACGCCGCGATCGAAATCGCCTATTTCTTCCAGCCCGAAGAGATCGTTGGCTGATCGAGGGCTGACGACCGCCTGGCGGCTGCGGCGCGCGTCCCCGGAGGACGCGCCCGCAGTCGCGCTGGTCGCGGGCGCGACCTTCCTTGCGACCTTCGCGGGCATTCTCGACGGTACCGATATCGTCGCGCACGTGCTCAAGAACAGCTCGGCCGCCAAATTCGCGGCCTGGAGCGACGATCCGGACAGCCTCGTCACGCTGGCGGAACACCCCGACGGCGGCGCGCCGGTCGGCTACACGCTGATCACCCGCCCCGATTTTCCGATCCCGACCGACGCGCGCGACACCGAATTGCGTCGCATCTACACCCTGCCGCTCGCGCAGGGTACCGGCCTCGGCCGCGCGCTGATGGAGCGCGCGATTTCCGATGCGCGCGGGCAGGGCAAGCACCGGCTGCTGCTCGGCGTGCTCGGCACCAACGTCCGCGCCCGTGCCTTCTACGAGCGGCAGGGGTTCACGATCGCCGGGCGCCGCCAATA
>JBKBTU010000108.1:0-8534 GCA_046290715.1 Sphingomonas sp.
CGCCAGCTCAGCACTCCAGCCAGCACCCGCTCCACCGCGATGTCCGCGGTCAGGTAAGCGTAGGTCGCCGATCCGCCACGCGGGCGGCCGAAGAAGAGGCGGTCGGCAGTGTTGGCCCGCACGAACCCGCCTGGACTGGCATGCACGGCGACGTCGATCGCCAGCACGCCCGATGTGATCGGCATCGTGACGCTGTAGCGCGCGACGGCGACGACCGTCGTTGCGCGGTTACGGTAGAGCGGCAGGCCCGCGAAACGGGCATCGACGCGCTGATGTCCGATCTCGATGCCGAGGTGCGCATCGCCGAGCAGCGCCGGCGGCAGGGCGAAGCGCAGCTCGACCGCGGCCTCCGTCGTGTCGGCACGCGTGGCGATGGGGGCCAGCGCGGTCCTCCCGCGCACATGCGCCACCAGCGCCGAAAGTTCGTGCCGGGGTCCGAGCGGCTCGATCAGGCGCGCGGCGACGCTCCAGTAGCGGGGGTCGTCGAAGCCGGAGGCGGTCGCCTGGGCCGATACGAGGCTGCCCGGCCCCAGCACGTCGCCCGCGACGACGCCGCCGAACACGCGCACATCGCCGCTGGTCGGCGCGTCGGAGCTGAATATGCCCGCGAAGACCTGCCAGGGACGGCGTGGGACGACGTTCAGGGTCAGGTCGCTCGTCCCCGGATCGGCACCGGGACTGAAGACCGGGCTGCTACGGCGGAATGGATAATGGTCGAGCCAGTTCAGGTCCTGACGCAACCTGCGCGCGTCGATCCGCTCGCCGGGCGGAAAGCGAACGCCGCGCGCGATCGCGGCAGCCACCGCGCCGTTCGGAGCGCGCGTCGCCAGCCGCCCGGCGAGGAACTCCACCACCTGCAGCCGAAGCACGCCCTCGGTCAGGTCCTGTTCGGGCGTGGTGACCGAAACGAGCGGCCGGTCGGCGGCTCGGTAGCTGCGGGTGACCGTCGCGACGGCATCGGCGATCAGCTTGCGCGAGAGCGGTCGGCCGAGCAGCTTGGTCAGCGCCTTCACGAGCGCGGCCTCGCGGGGCGGGGTGAAACCGGTGATCCGCACTCCGACGACCGAGCCCGTCGGCTGGTCGGACCCGAGCAGCAGGATCCCGGTCAGCCGCGGGCCGAGCGCACGATCGTCGGTTTCCGCGGGCAGCGCCGTCTCTGCCGAGCGGGTTGCCGGAGCGGCCGGCGCGGGCGGGAGGTGGCGTTCGACGACCTGCGCCGCGACGGGCGGGGCCAGGCAGGCAAGCGCCGCCGCAAGCGTCGCGCGGATCGCCAGCATGGCGACGTCAGGGTGCCGGATCGTCCAGCCCGATCACCGGCCCGACGTTGCGGGTTCCGCTTACGGGACCGGTCGCGGAGGCGTCGCTCAGCGTTCCGCCGGTGCGACGACCGATCAGCCCGCCCACGTTGACGCGACCACGCACGCCGTTCTGCGCGCGTGCACCGGTGATATCGTCAATTTCGCTGCGGCCGATCAGCCCGCCGACATTCTCGCCTGCGCCCAGCGTGCCGTTGACCGCCCCGCGCGCCTGCACGTTAGCGAGCGTGGTCGCGAAGGAGGTGCCGACCAGACCGCCGACGGCGTTGGCCCCGCTGACCCGGCCGCTCGCATAGCTATCGGCGAGGCTCGATGCGAAGAGCGAGCCGACGAGGCCACCGATACCGCTACCGCGTGCGGAGCCGGTCACGGCGCCGGTCGCGTAGGTGCCCGCGATCGCGACATTGTCCGCGCTGCCGATCAACCCGCCGACGTTCGTTTCGCCGCTCACCGCCCCGGTCGCGAAGCTGTCGGTGTAGCTCCCGTAACGTGAGCCTGCCGCGCCGATCAGCCCGCCGACGGACGTGGTGCCGCGCACCGCGCCCCGCGCCGACGACGCGGTGACGGTCAGGCCGGGTGCCGCCCCCACCAGTCCACCGACGGCATCGCCCCCCTGCACAGCCCCGCTGGAGACGGCGCGCTCGATGGTGCTGGACGATGCCCGCCCGACCAGTCCGCCGGCGCCACTGCCCGAAGCCGTCACGTTTCCTGTTGCCGCCGAGTCCCGGATCGCCGTGCTGTTCATCGATCCAACCAGCCCGCCCAGGCTGCCGCCGCCGGTTACCCGGCCGCTCGCCTTCGAATCGAACACGCCGGCATCGTCACCAAATCCCACCAGTCCGCCGCCATTGGCCAGGCTGGCGGACACGGCGCCGCTGGCCGATGAGCCTGTCGTCGAGGCGGACAGCAGGCGCCCGACGAGTCCGCCGACATTTTCCTCGCCGGCCACGTTGCCGCTCGCGCGAGAGTTGAAGCCGCCGCCACCGAAGCTCGCCACGCCGATCAACCCACCGACGTCGCGCGTGCCGGTCACACGCCCGGTCGCGTAGGACTCCTCGACCGATGCGCGACTGATGGCGCCGACCAGCCCGCCGGTCGCCTCACCGCCAATGACACTGCCGGTCGCGAACGACCGGATGATCGTCGTGCCGTAGGTGGTACCGACCAGCCCGCCCACCTGACTTGATCCAGGAGCGACGACGTTGCCGGTCGCCCTGCTGTCGGCGACCGTCCCGAACCGGATCGACCCGACAAGCCCACCGACCGCGCCGCTCGGGGTCGCGTTGCGCGCGGTGACCGAGACGGAACTCCCCACGCGGGCGATCGAGCCGTCGGTCAGCCCGCCGGCAAGCGCGCCGACGGACGATCCGCCGATCACCGATCCGCCGACCAGATTCAGGTTGCGGATCGCGCCCGTCACGGCGCCGAACAGGCCGACCTGGTTCCGGCCAGGCGCGTCGATGCGCAGGCCCGCGATGCTATGGCCCAGCCCGTCGAACTGGCCACTGAACGCATCCCTACCCTGCCCGCCGGCGACCGGTCCCGACAGCACGGCGCTGCTCGCGCTGATTGTGCGGGCAAGCGCATAGGAGGCGGACGGATTGTCCCCGATGGCACGCAGATCGGCCAGGGTGTAGATCAGAACATAGTCGTCGCCGCCGACCAACAGCCTCGGCCCGCCCGCCGCGGTCGGGGCGGCGAAGCTCAGGCTCCGGTTCGGCGCGAAGCTGATGTTGAACCCGCCATCGCCGCTCGCCGCGCTCAGATCGATCGCGGCGGTGCCGCCGACGGTGACGTTCGCGTCGAAGCGCAATGCATCCTGCGCGATCAGCGACAGGCGTCCGCTCCCGGCCAGGGAGAACGGCGCCGCGACCATGATGTCGCCGTCCTCGAACGTGCCGCCGAAGATTTCCGCATTGGCAAACAGGGACACGTTGGTCGTGGCGAGGGTGCGGTTGATCGCGGAAGCCAAGCGGCCGTCGACGGTGAAGCTCGGCTGGAACAGAGACAGACCACCGGGAAACCCGCCACTCGTATCCGCCGCCCCGGTGAAGTCTATGGTTGGTGCGGTCAGCACCACCTCGCCTCCCTGGCTTAGGCCGCGGCTGAGCGCGGTTCCGGCAAAGCGAAGCCGATCCCCGGCGGTGACGGTGATCTGCCCGCCGACGAACGGGGTCGACGCGTCCAGAACCGCGCCCGCCGCAACATCGACCGTCGTCCCGGTGACGTCGATGAAGCCCGTCTCCTCCTCTCCGGTCGCGTCCAGGAGCCCATTCCCCACCGTCACGGTTCCGCCTTCGCCGGCACTCAGCTTGATCTGATTGCCCTTGATGCGGATCTCGTCGGCGCGGACGATTCCGCTGCGATTGCCGGCCAGAGCATAGATCGACCCTCCCGCCGCTCGCAGCTCGGCGGTCGCCACGTCGATCGCGCCGGCGTTGGTGACGGTATCTCCCCTGCCGCCGACCAGCACGGCGAACCGGCCGTTGCCGTCGTCCAGATCGCGGATCAGCACGGTGGAGCCCGCGGTCAGCGCCCCCCGCCCGGCCAAGGCCCCGATCCTGCCGTCGTTGCGCACCTCCGTCGCGATCAGTGCGACATCACCGCCCAGCGCACCGATGCGGCCGAGATTGACCACCGCGGCGCGCGACGCCCCCGCGAAGACACGGTCACCGCCGGCGAGGAAGCTCGCGTTGTCAATGTCGAGCGTCGACGCGACGAAGCTGCCGCCGACGTCGACGATGCCGGTCTTGCCGATGACGACCCCACGAGGATTGATGAGATACACCGAACCGGTCGCGGTGAGCGTACCGTCCAGGCGGGACATGGCAGGACCGTCGACGCGGTTGAGGGTGGCGCCGCCGCCATTGTCGAACCGTACGACACCGCCCGCGCCGATCGAGAAGTCGTTCCAAGCGATGATCGCCGCCGGAGCGGTCTGGCGCACGGTCACCGTTCCCGGACCGTCGCGGGCGACGATCGCATCGCCCGCCGTTACGCGCTCGCCGCTCGGCAGCACCGGGTTCGATTGGGCCAGGCTCTGCGACGCCAGGACCGACACCCCGCAGCCCAGCGCGATCGCGACCCGCCGCCGCATGCTCAGGGCAATATCGGATCTGCCGCGCATCGCTTCTCTCCCGAATCCTCCAACGGCGTACGCGCGTCATTCATCTCCGCCGCGTCATTGGATGTACCCGGAGCATCTTGATCCGGCATGACCCGGATTTTCGTCGACGGGTTGGCGAGCCGGAACGATGCCAGGTTCGGTGTTAGGTGGCTCGCATAAGCGCGCGACCATATGTCCGCCTGACGCCCGAATGGGTCGCCGGCATCGACCTAGCCCTTCAAGAATACGGCGCGCCATCGCTCAGGCGAACAAAGGGTTTCCATCATCCAAGGCAACGCAAGTTTGCGAGCCGCTCAGATCCACCTTGGCCATGCGAAGATCGACAGCACGATCCGAAATCTCAGTGTAAACGTGTAGCGGCCCGAGTTCTGAAGGCTTGCGCCACTGGCGGGCGGCGAGGAAGTTGGTGGCGGGGAATGCCCCCGGTCAGCGTCACGATCGCGCCAGCGTCGCGGCTCTGCGGACGGTGAGATCGGAAATGGCTGGAGCGGCAGAATTCCCATCCCAGCAAAGCTGCTAGCTAAGTACTTGATTAACTAGCGCGCAGGTACCGCCTGCACAGCACGTTGCTACAGTGCATTGGCACAATTTGCACCGCGTGTTTGGGCTTTCCTTTCCGCGTGCGGAGATGATGCACTTCGCACTTGGACCGATATCGACGATTTGCGATCAGCCGGCGCACACAGACCCGTTCAGTCCGTCGATCTTACCGGCAAGGCCCGGCACTTCTTCGAGTTGCCGGACGGCTTCGAAACGACCGCGCTCCTCGCGGTAGCGGACGATCTCGAACCCATGTCCCTGGAGCTGCGGCACGGCGTCGATCTCGTCCGCCGATGCCGTGTTGATGTCGATCATGACTTATCGCTCCACAGATGAGGAAGAAGGCCGTCTTGGCCCCCGATCGGATCGGCGGCGGGAACCGGTACGGCGGCGATGCGCGCCAGCGTCGACGCATCGGCGGCTTCGCGGCAGACATCCCACACCTGCCCGTCAGGATAGGCGCCAACCAGCAGGAAGTTGGTGCTGGCGGTGATCCGGCAATGCCCGGTTCCCGCCGGCAGCACGAGAAGATCGCCCGCGGCGATGGGCACCATGCGCCCATCTTCGCCGCCCAGCATCACGTCGGCCGAGCCGTCGACACACGCAAGCGCCTCATGCGCCGTCGAATGATAATGGTGATACGGATAGACGCCATCGCGCCAGTCCGGGCGCCAGCCATTCCCACGGAGTGTCCCCTCGATCGCGTCAGGGTCGCCCTTGGGGACGACGCCGCGATACACCAGCACCGGCAATGCCGGGTTGTTGGGCATCCAGCCGTTCGGGCCGAGCGTCAGCGTCTCGGGTTCCGTCACAGGTTCGCCTGTTCCTGCCGCGGCAGATCGGCATCGGGCGGATAATAGAGGCTGGCGCATTCCGTGCGCAGGCATCCGCCCTCGATCACGATGTCGTCGCGATACGCGTCGGTGATGAACGCCAGCGTATCAACATGGCGTGCCTCGAAATACATCGGGTGCACATCTTTGCGCTCGGCACCATAGACGACCCGGCCGACCTTGGACCAGATCGAGGCCATGGTGCACATGCCGCACGGCTGAAGCGTCGAGTAGAGCGTCGCCCCCCGCAGCTCCAGTTCGCCGATCCCCTCGCACGCGCGGCGGATCGCCATCATCTCGGCATGGGCGGTGGCGTCGGACAATTCTTCGGTCTGGTTGCGCTCGGCCGCGATCTCCTTGCCGTCGAGCACGATCACCGATCCTAGCGGTGACGTCGATGGGTCCGATCCCTTCGATCGCGCGATCTCGATCGCACGACGCATCCAGCGTTCATCGTCTTCGGTCATCCATACCTCCGGTGGCTCAACGCCACCGAACGGGACTTGTGCCGATCCGCGGCGTCGGGCGTTGACCGCCGCATGAAGACGATCCGCTTCCCCGACGGTACGACCGTCCCCGCGCTCGGCCAGGGCACCTGGATGATGGCGGAAGACCCTGCCCGCCGATCGGACGAGATCGCCGCGCTGCGCGAAGGGCTGTCGCTCGGCCTGAACCTGATCGATACCGCCGAGATGTATGCCGATGGCGAGTCCGAGCGGCTCGTCGGCGAGGCGATCGCGGGTGTCCGCGACGAGGTGTTCCTCGTCAGCAAGGCCTATCCCCAGAATGCCTCGCGCGATCGGCTCCCGCGGGCGTGCGAGGCGAGCCTCGGACGGCTCGGCACTGACCGGCTTGACCTGTATCTGCTGCATTGGCGCGGCAACGTGCCGCTCGCCGAGACGGTCGAGGCGATGGAGCGGCTGGTCGCGGCGGGCAAGATCCTGCGCTGGGGCGTCAGCAATCTCGACACCGACGACATGGCGGAACTCGTCGCGAGCGGCGGCGAAGGCTGTCAGACTGACCAGATCCTCTACAACCTCACCCGGCGTGGCCCTGAATACGACCTGTTACCGTGGCTTGCGCGTCACCGGGTGCCGGTCATGGCCTACAGCCCCGTCGAGCAAGGCCGCCTGGTCGCCCATCGCGGCCTTACCCAGATGGCTGCCGAACGCGACGCCACGCCCGCGCAACTCGCTCTCGCTTGGTTGCTAGCGAGAGATGGCATCCTCCCCATCCCCAAGGCCGGGTCTATCGCCCATGTTCGAGACAACCGGGCGGCGTTGGACCTCACGCTGTCCGAAGCCGAGCTACGACGCCTCGACGACCTGTTTCCGCCGCCACGCGGCCCCGAACCGCTCGCGATGCTTTAGGCGCGAATGTAATCGACGAACGCGCGCAGCGGCGGCGGCACCAGACGGCGCCCCGAATAATAGAGGAACGGGCCGGAGAAGGACTGCCACCAGTCGGGCAGCACCGGTTCCAGCGCGCCGCTGGCGAGCACCGGCCGCAACCAGTCTTCGAACAGGTGGATGATCCCACCGCCCGCGACGGCGATATCGACCAGCAGGTCTGCCGCACCGGACACACTGGCGATCAGCGGCCCCTGTGGCTCGATCCGCACGATCTCGCCCGAACGCTCGAACTCCCAAGGGCTGGTCAGCGCTCCGCTGGTGAACCGGCCACGTAGACAGGCGTGATCGAGCAGGTCGCGCGGATGGTCGGGCCGCCCACGCCCCTCGAGATAGGCCGGCGACGCCGCCGTTGCGAAGCGCTGGATGCGCGGGCCGATCGGCACCGCGATCATGTCCTGCTCCAGCCGCTCGTCATAGCGGATGCCAGCATCACAGCCCGATGCGACCATATCGACAAAGCCGTCCTCGGCGACGATCTCGACCTGAATGTCGGGATAAGCGGCGAGGAAGCCGGGCAAAACTGCCGGCAGCACCAGCCGCGCCGCGCTGACCGGCACGTTGAGCCGAAGCGTACCTGCCGGTTTGTCCCGGAACAGGTTCACGACGTCGAGCGCCGCCTCCACCTCGCCCAATGCCGGCGCCAGCCGCTCGATCAGCCGCGTCCCCACCTCCGTCGGCACAACGCTGCGGGTGGTGCGATGAAGCAGCCGGACGCCCAGCCGCGCTTCCAGCCGCCGCACCGCTTCGCTCAGCGTCGAGGCGCTCGAACCGACGACCCGCGCCGCGTCGCGGAAGCCCCGCGCCTGCGCGACCGCCAGGAATGCGTTGAGATCGGCAAGGTCGGCCTTCATCGTTCGGTTTTCCGTACAACCCGTACGGATCACTCCGGCTTATCGTGATGATCCGCAAGCCATATCTGGGGGTCAGCACAGGAGAACAACAATGACGATCGACCAGGCAGGCACCTATACCTTCGCCGGACGCGCCGTGAAGCGGCTCGGCTATGGCGCGATGCAACTCGCCGGACCCGGCGTGTTCGGCCCGCCGCGCGACCAGGATGCGGCGCTCGCCGTGCTTCGCGCCGCTGTCGAGGCTGGGGTCAACCACATCGACACCAGCGACTTCTATGGCCCGCACGTCACCAACCGGCTGATCCGCGAAGCGCTGTCCCCCTACCCCGACGACCTGCTGATCGTGACCAAGATCGGTGCGCGGCGTGGTGACGATGCATCCTGGCTGCCCGCCTTCGGGCCGGACGAACTGACCCGCGCGGTCGAGGATAATCTGACGAACCTCGGGCTGGAGA
>JBKBTU010000109.1:0-8532 GCA_046290715.1 Sphingomonas sp.
CGCGCCAACCTCGCGCAGCTCGAAAAGTGGAACGGCGAGACGCTGGCGCTGGCCGCGCCGACCGCCGGACAGTTCGTCACCGACGAGGGCGCGCTCGCCAGCCTCGACGTCAACCAGGTGGGCGTCGTCGAGCCGGGCACCAAGGTCGCCGCGCTCGTCGTGCCGTCGCTGGCAACGATGCCGGCCGCCGCGACGCCCGCCACGCCCGCGCCCGCCGCCCTGCCTGCGGTCGTGCAGGTCGCCGCCGCGCTGCCGACCGCGAAGCGCGCGGTGATCAAGGTCGCCGCGATCGAGAAGAGCGCGCCGATGCTGGCGAAGCTCAACGAAGCGGCGCGCGCGAAGGTCGCCGTCGCCAAGGTGCGGCCGCAGGCGGTGGCGATGCTCGACAAGAAGCTGCTCTCCGATTCGACGCTCGGCGACATCCTGAGCAGCGCACGCGCGGAGGCCCGCAAGCGTTGACCGTCATCGTCGCCCGTCCGACGCAGGCACAGCGGCGCACCGCCACCCAGCGCCATGCGCTGGTGGCGACGTCGCACATGCGGCTGATGATGCTGCTGATGCTGTTCGCGGCGGCGGTGGTGCTGGTCATCGCGCGCCTTGCGATGCTCGGTATCCTGTCGGGCGGCGAGGCGGAGGCGCGCACCGCGGCGCTGGCGGCGCGCGGCGACATCGTCGATCGCAATGGCGCGCCGCTCGCCCGGACGATCGATGCCTGGACGATCGCGGTCCATCCGCAGAAGATCATCGGCGACAAGATGGAGATCGCCAGCCGTCTTGCCGCGCTGATGCCCGATCGCGGCGATCAGGCCTGGTTCTACCATCAGCTGACCCGCAACATCAGCTTCGTCTATCTCCAGCGCCGCGCCAGCCCCCAGCTGGTCGAGCAGGTCAATGCGATCGGCGAACCCGCGCTGGTCTTCGCGCGCGAGACGCAGCGCCTCTATCCGCAATCGACGATGGCGAGCCACGCACTCGGCTTCCTCTCGACCGACGGCCACGGCATGAGCGGCATGGAGCGTGTGCTCGACGAGCGGCTGCTCGACGCGACCAAGGCGGGTCAGCCCGTCGCCCTGTCGCTCGATGCGCGCGTGCAGGCGGCGCTGGAAAGCGAACTCGGCCGCGCGATGGGCACCTTCTCGGCGCGCGGCGCGGGCGGCATCGTGCTCGACGCGCACACCGGCGAGGTGATCGCGATGGTGTCGTTGCCGACGTTCAACCCCAACCGCGTCGGCATGGCGGGCAGCGAAGAGCTGCGCAACATCACCACGCAGAGCGTCTTCGAACTGGGTTCGACGTTCAAGCCGATCACCGTCGCCACCGCGATCGATACCGGCACGGTCGCGCTCAACCGCAAGTTCGACGCGACGCACCCGCTCAAGGTCGGCGGCTTCACCATCCACGACGAACGCGGCGACCCCAAGCGCTGGCTGTCGATGCCCGAAACGCTGATCTATTCCTCGAACATCGCGACCGCGCGCATCGCCGACGAGGTCGGGCCGCAGAAGATGCAGGCGATGTTCCGCAAGCTCGGCTTCGACACCAAGCCCGATATCGAGCTGCGCGAAAAGGGCCGGCCGCTGATGCCGTCCTATTGGGCGCGCACCACGACGATGACCACCGCCTACGGCCACGGTATCGCGGTGACGCCGCTGCACCTCGCCTCCGCCTACGCCGCTCTGGTCAACGGCGGGATCTGGCGGCCGGCGACGCTGATGAAGATCGACCCCGGCCATGCCCCGGTCGGCCGCCGCGTCATCAGCGAGGCGACGAGCGCCCGCATGCGGCAGATGCTGCGGCTGATCGTGCTGCGCGGTACCGGGCGCAAGGGCGACGCGCCGGGCTATCGCGTCGGCGGCAAGACCGGTACGGCAGAGGCCGCGGTTGCGGGCGGCTACGACCATTCCCGCAACGTCGCGACCTTTGCGGCGGCTTTCCCGATGGACGCGCCGCGCTATGTCGTGCTGGCGATGCTCGATTCGCCGCAGGGTACGAAGGAGACCGGTGGGTGGAAGACTGCAGCCTGGAACGCCGCCCCCGTCGTCGGCCGTACGATTTCGCGGGTCGGCGCGATGCTGGGCGTGGTGCCGGACGACCGCCGCGATATCGACGTCAGCGATCTGATGCCGCTGATCTGGCAGGAGCAGAACGCCAAGCCGGCGGGCGACAATTGAGCGGGTGGCGATGAGGCTGGGGGCGCTGACCGGCGGCGACGAGCAGGACCTCGTCACCGGCTTCGCGATCGATCACCGCAAGGTTGCGCCGGGTACCGTGTTCGGCGCCTTCCAGGGCGCGCGCGTCAACGGCGAGGATTACATCGCGGACGCGATCCGTTCGGGCGCGGTCGCCGTCGTCACGCGGCCGGGCGTTCCGGTCGAGGGCGCGGTCGCGATCCGCGACGACAATCCGCGCGAACGTTTCGCCCGCGCCGCCGCCGCCTTCTTCGCACCCTTTCCGGCGGTCGCGGTGGCGGTCACCGGTACCAACGGCAAGACCTCGACCGTCGAGATGACCCGCCAGTTGTGGCGGATGGCGGGTGAGCACGCGGCGTCGATCGGCACGCTCGGCGTCACTACCGGCGACGACCGGGTGACGACCGGCCTCACCACGCCCGACGTCGTGACCTTCCTCTCCAACGTCGCGGGGCTCGCGCGCGAAGGCGTGACGCACGTCGCCTTCGAGGCGTCGAGCCACGGTCTCGTCCAATATCGCACCGAGGGGCTGGAGGTCGCCGCGGCGGCGTTCACCAATCTCAGCCGCGACCACCTCGACTATCATGGCGACATGGGCGCCTACCTCACCGCGAAGCTGCGCCTGTTCTCCGAGGTGCTCAGTCCGGCCGGTACGGCCGTCGTCTGGGCGGACGATGTCGAATCGGCGCGGGTGATCGACCTCGCCAAGGCGCGCGGTAACCGGCTCGTCACCGTGGGCGAGCGGGGCGCGACGCTGCGGCTCGTCGAGCGCGATCCGACGCTGCTGGGGCAGGGGCTGGTGATCGAGGCGGAGGGGACGACGCATCGCGTCACGCTGCCGCTGATCGGTGGCTATCAGGCGGCGAACGCCTTGGTCGCGGCGGGCCTCGTGATCGCCACCGGCGGCGACGTCGCCGCGACGATCGCCGATCTCGCGCGCCTGCAACCGGTGCGCGGCCGGCTGGAGCGCGCGGCGATCGCGCGCAGCGGGGCGCCGGTCTACGTCGATTACGCGCACACGCCCGATGCGCTGGAGGCGGCGATCGCCGCCTTGAAGCCGCATGCCGGTGGCCAGTTGATCGTGGTGTTCGGTGCCGGCGGCGATCGTGACGCCGGCAAGCGCGAGACGATGGGCCAGGTCGCGCAGATGCAGGCCGATATCGCCATCGTGACCGACGACAATCCACGTACCGAAGACCCTGCCGCGATCCGCGCCGCCATCCTGAAGGGCGCGCCCGCCGCGCGCGAGATCGGCGACCGGCGCGAAGCCATCGCGGCGGCGATCGCGGAGGCGGGGCCGCAGGACATCGTGCTGATCGCCGGCAAGGGCCATGAGCAGGGGCAGACCGTCGGCGATCTCGAACTGCCCTTCGACGACGTCACCGTGGCACGGGAGTGCGCGGCATGAGGAAGCATGCGTTCCTCCCCGGAACGGGGAGGGGGACCATGCGCAGCATGGTGGAGGGGCAGCCCCAAGCGACGGCGCTGCTTGGCTGCCCCTCCGTCACGCCTTCGGCGCGCCACCTCCCCGTACCGGGGAGGATTTAGGATGCTCTGGACCGCCGCCGAGATCGCCGCCGCCACCTATGGCATCGCCTCCGCCGATTTCGCCGCGACCGGCGTCGCGTTCGACAGCCGCGAGGTCGGTCCCGGCGACCTGTTCGTCGCGCTGACCGGTGACAGCACCGACGGCCATCGCTTCCTGAACCAGGCGTTCGCGCAAGGGGCCGCCGGCGCGATCGTGTCGGCCGACACCCCGCACCCGCACGTCCGCGTCGCCGATACCTTCGCCGCGCTCAACGACCTCGGCCGCGCCGCGCGCGCGCGGATGGCGGGAACGGTGATCGGCGTCACCGGGTCGGTCGGCAAGACCAGCGCCAAGGAGGCGCTGTTCGCCGCGCTCGACCGTTCGCTGACCGGGCAGGTGCATCGTTCGGTCAAGAGCTACAACAACCATACCGGCGTCCCGCTGAGCCTCGCGCGGATGCCGCGTGACACGCGCGTCGGCGTGTTCGAGATGGGGATGAACCACGCCGGCGAGCTCGCCCAGCTCACCCGCCTCGTCCGTCCGCACGTCGCCATCGTCACCGCGATCGCGCCGGCGCACACCGCCTTCTTCCCCGACGAGAGCGCGATCGCCGACGCCAAGGGCGAGATCTTTCAGGGTCTCGAGCCCGGCGGCACCGCGATCGTGCCCTATGACAGCGCGCATCGCGACCGGCTGATGGCCGCCGCGGCGCCTTATGCCGCGCGCATCGTCACCTTCGGGTTGCAGAAGGGCGCCGACGTGCGCGCGATCGAGGCGATGCGGCTGCCCTCGGGCGGATCCTTCGTCACCGCCAAGCTGGGGGACCGCGAACTCTCCTTCACGCTCTCGCAGCCCGGCATGCACTGGGTGTCGAACGCGCTCGCCGTGCTCGCCGCGGTCGATGCGGCGGGGGCGGACCTCGCGCGCGCCGGTCTCGCACTGGCCGAGCTGGGGGGCCTCCAGGGCAGGGGCGCGCGCTTCATGGCGCCCGCGGTCGGCGGCGACATGCTGGTGATCGACGAAAGCTACAACGCCAATCCCGCCTCGATGCGCGCGACGCTCGCGGTGCTGGCCGAGGAGCCGGGGCGGCACCTCGCGGTGCTCGGTGAGATGCGCGAATTGGGCGATGCCTCCCCCGAGTATCACGCCGGGCTCGCCGAGCCGATCCTCGCCGCGCGCGTCGAAACGGCGCTGCTCGTCGGCGAAGCGATGGCGCCGTTGGTGCAAGCCCTTGAGGGACGCATCGAAGTCATGCATGTGGCCGACGCTGCGACAGCGCTCGGCCGGCTGAAAGACCTGGCCCGCGCAGGAGACGCGGTGCTCGTCAAAGGGTCTAACGGGGTCGGACTGTCGCGGGTCGTCGCGGGGCTCCAGGGTGCAGGGAATGCGATCGGTGATCGCATGGATGCGGGTAATGCGATCGGTGATCGCACGGGGGTCAAAACGTAAATGCTGTACTGGATCGCCGAGCATCTGGGGTTCACCGGACTGCTGAACCTCATCCGCTACCAGTCCTTCCGGACCGGTGCGGCGGTGGCGACCGCGCTGCTGATCGGCCTCATTATCGGCCCGCGTTTCATCGGCTGGCTGCGCATCCGCCAGGGCAAGGGCCAGCCGATCCGCGCCGACGGCCCGCAGACGCACCTCGCCAAGCGCGGCACGCCGACGATGGGCGGGCTGATGATCCTGACCGCGATGGCGCTGTCGATCCTGATCTGGATGGATCTTGCCAATCCCTACGTCTGGTCGTGCCTGTTCGTGACGTTGGGCTTCGGCGCGATCGGTTTCCTCGACGATTACGACAAGGTGCGAAAGGCGAGCACCGCGGGCGTCTCCGGCCGTACCCGGCTGCTGCTCGAATTCGCGATCGCCGGCATCGCCGCGTGGATCATCATGGGGCAGAACGGGCCGCATCTGTACCTGCCGTTCACCGACCGCCTGTACCTCGACCTGGGCTATTTCTTCCCGGTGTTCGCGGCCTTCACCATCGTCGCGTTCGGCAATGCGGTGAACCTGACCGACGGGCTCGACGGCCTCGCGACCATGCCGGTGATCATCGCCAGCGTCGCGTTCATGCTGATCGTCTACCTCGCCGGCAACGTGAAGTTCGCGACCTATCTCGGCATCCCGCACGTGCCGGGCGCGGGCGAGCTCGCGATCTTCTGCGGCGCGGTGATCGGCGCAGGCCTCGCCTTCCTGTGGTTCAACGCGCCGCCCGCGGCGGTGTTCATGGGCGATACCGGCAGCCTCGCCCTCGGTGGCGCGCTCGGCACGATCGCCGTCGTCGCGCACCACGAGATCGTGCTCGGCATCGTCGGCGGCCTGTTCGTGGTCGAGGCCTTGAGCGTCATCATCCAGGTGTTCTTCTACAAGCGCACCGGCAAGCGCATCTTCCGCATGGCGCCGATCCACCACCATTTCGAGCAACTGGGCTGGAGCGAGCCGACCGTCGTCATCCGCTTCTGGATCATCAGCCTCGTGCTGGCGCTCGCCGGCCTGTCGACGCTGAAGCTGCGGTGAGGGGGATGCCGGCCGCCACCTACTCTCCGTCACCCCGGACGAGTTCCGGGGTCCACCGTGCCACACGGGGTCGCCGTGCGGCTCTGGCCATCCTCCTCGCCGCAGAGTGGACCCCGGAACCAGTCCGGGGTGACGGATCGATTCTGGCGAGCGTCGCATGATCCTCTCCGCCGCCTGGAAGGGCCAACGCTACGCCGTTCTCGGTCTCGCCCGCTCCGGCATGGCGACCGTCCGCGCGCTCGCCGCGGCCGGCGCGTACGTTGTGGCATGGGATAGTGACCCCGCCGCCCGCGAACGCGCGCAAGCGATCGACGGCGTCATCGTCCACGATCCCGCCGCGCTCGACCTGACCGGCGCGGCTGGGCTGGTCGTGTCGCCAGGCGTGCCGCTCAACACGCACCCGCTGGTCGCGCAGGCGCGCGCCGCGGACGTGCCGGTGATCGGCGATATCGAACTGTTCGCCCAGGCGCGCGAGGAACTGCCGCCGCACAAGGTCGTCGGCATCACCGGCACCAACGGCAAGTCGACGACCACCGCGCTCGTCCACCATATCCTCCAGACCGCCCGCGTGCCCGCGCTGATGGGCGGCAACATTGGCCTGCCGATCCTGGAGCAGGAGCCGTTGCCCGAGGGCGGGGTGTATGTGCTAGAGCTGTCGAGCTATCAGATCGACCTGACGCAGACGCTGGACTGCGACGTGGCGGTGCTGCTCAACATCACGCCGGACCACCTCGACCGCTATGATGGGTTCGAGGGCTATGCGGCGTCGAAGGCGCGGCTGTTCGAGATGCAGTCGGCGGGGCATCTGGCGGTGGTCGGGGTTGACGATGCGGCATCGCGCGGGATCGCGGCTAGCCTCCGCTCGCGTGGCGACCTGATTGAGGTGTCGGCCGCCGAATATAACGGAGCGGCGGTGGGACCGGCATTGCGTGGCCCACATAACGCTCAAAACGTCGCTGCCGCTCGGATCGTCGCAGCCAGCCTCGCTGTACAGGCGGAGGCGCTGGCTGGCGCCTTCGAGACCTTTACCGGCCTGCCCCACCGCATGGAGCCTGTCGGCGAACATAACGGCGTCACCTTCGTCGACGACAGCAAGGCGACCAATCCCGAAAGCACTGCGCCCGCGCTCGGCGCGTTCGAGCGCGTCCACTGGATCGTCGGCGGCAAGCGCAAGGGCGACGACCTCGACGCGTGCGCGCCTTATTTCGATCGGGTCGTTGCCGCCTATACGATCGGCGAGGCGGGGACGCTGTTCGCCGACCTGCTGAAGGACCGCATCCCCGTCGTTTTGCGGAGCGGCGACCTCGCCACTGCCGTGGCGGAGGCCGCCGCTGCCGCCAAGCCCGGAGAGGTGGTGCTGTTGTCGCCGGCCTGTGCTAGCTTCGACCAGTTCCGCGATTACGAGGAGCGCGGTGCTGCGTTCCGGGCGGCGGTGGAGGCACTGGGCTGATGGCGACACGGACGGACACCGGCGTGCCGGTGCAGGATCGCGACACGCTGATCGCCAAGGTCAAGCGGCGCGGCGGGCGGGGCGATCGCTCGCCGCTCGGCACGTGGTTCTGGGACATTGACCGGATGCTGCTGCTGCTCACGCTGTTCCTGATCGCGATCGGCCTGATCGCGGTCGCGGCGGCGAGCCCGGCGACTGCGGTGCGCTATTCGGGCGAGCACCACAAGTTCACGCCGCTCTATTACTTCTGGCGCCAGGTGATCTGGGTCGGCATCTCGTTGCCGGTGCTGTTCGGCGTGTCGATGATGCCCGTGCCGCTCGCGCGCCGGCTCGCGCTGGTCGGCGCCGCGGTGCTGATCGCCTGCCTCGCTCTGACGCCGTTCGTCGGTAACAGCATCAACGGCGCGCGGCGCTGGATCGGCTATGGTTTCGCGTCCTTCCAGCCGTCCGAATTCCTCAAGCCGCTGTTCATCGTGACGGTCGCCTGGCTGCTGTCGCTCAAGACCAAGGACCCAGAACTGCCGACGGTGGTCATCACCGGTGCGATGACCGGGATGATTGCCGTCCTGCTGATGCTCCAGCCCGATTTCGGCCAGACGGTGATCTTCTGCACCGTCTGGATGGCATTGCTGATGATCGCCGGTACGCCGATGCGCGTGCTCGGCGCGATCGTCGGCATGGTGCCGGTCGGGCTCGCGGCGGCCTACATGTTCTATTCCACCGCACGCAACCGCATCGACGCCTTTCTCTTCCCCGGCGTCGAAGGGGAGGGGGCGAGCGACCATTTCCAGACCAACGCGGCGCATGCGACGATCACCAGCGGCGGCTGGACCGGCACCGGCCCC
>JBKBTU010000010.1:0-25457 GCA_046290715.1 Sphingomonas sp.
GACATCGCGATGCACGAAGGCGCCGCATTCAGCGCGATCGTCGCCCAGGCGAAGGCGGCACTGCCCCAGGCCGCGTAAGCGCCTGTCGGACGGCACGATGAAGGGGCGTCGGTGGCAACACCGGCGCCCTTTTTCCGTCTTTTCGTCATCCCGGCGAACGCCGGGATCCATGGGCCCGGGGGGCCAGCGTCGGCCTGCTACCATCGACGACACCCTATCCATGGATCCCGGCGTGCGCCGGGATGACGAAAGGAGGCGGGTAGTCCCGACGGACGATGTACCGTAGGTCCTCCTCCTTGCCAGCCTCAGGTTTTTATCCGTCATCCCGGCGGACGCCGGGATCCATGGACTCGGGTCACCGGCGTCGGCGTGCTACCATTTGCATCGCCACGACCATGGATCCCGGCGTTCGCCGGGATGACGAAGAGGGAGCAAAGGGCCCATCATGCGCGACGTCTTCCAGCCGTGCGTCTACCTGCTCGCCAGCCGCCGCCATGGTACGCTCTACATCGGCGTGACCTCGAACCTCATTGCGCGCCTCGTCCAGCATCGCGAGGGCTTGATCCCCGGCTTCACCAAGGCATACGGCGTCCGCATCCTCGTCTGGTATGAGGCGCACGCGACGATGGAGGCCGCCATCGCGCGCGAGAAGCGGTTGAAGGAATGGCGGCGGGCGTGGAAGATCGACCTGATCCAAGCGCAGAACGAAGACTGGGCCGATCTCGGCGTCGGACTGGGGCTCGCCCCGCTGCCGTGCGCCCCGACGAAAGAAAGACATACGTGACCGAAGACCTCGATACCCTCAGCGACCGCCTGCTCGGCGCGATCCGATCCGCCGACGGGCTCGACGCGCTCGAAGCCGTCCGCGTCGAGGCGCTGGGCAAGCAGGGCAGCGTCACCGCGCTGCTCAAGACGCTCGGCAAGATGAGCCCCGAGGAACGGCAGGTGCAGGGCCCGCGCATCAACGGCCTGCGCGAGAGCGTCGCCGCCGGCATCGCGGCGCGCAAGGCGGACCTCGAACGCGCCGCGCTCGATGCGCGGCTCGCGCGCGAGACGCTCGACATGACGCTGCCGGCCGAGGCGCCGCTCGCCGGCACCGTCCATCCCGTCGCCCAGGTGATGGACGAGCTCGCCGAGATCTTCGCCGACCTGGGCTTCGCGGTCGCGACGGGGCCGGAGATCGAGACCGACTGGCACAATTTCACCGCGCTCAACATCCCGGCGACGCACCCCGCGCGCGCGATGCACGACACCTTCTACCTCCAGCAGGGGATCGACGCGAAGGCCGCGGGCACCGCCGACGAGCGCACCACCTTCTCGCTGCTGCGCACGCACACCTCGCCGGTGCAGATCCGCACGATGCTGCAAACGCCGCCGCCGATCCGCATCATCGCGCCCGGCCGCACCTATCGCTCGGACTCGGACGCGACGCACACCCCGATGTTCCACCAGGTCGAAGGGCTGGTGATCGACAAAGGTATCACGCTCGGCCACCTCAAGTGGACGCTCGAGACCTTCCTCAAGGCGTTCTTCGAGCGCGACGACATCGTGCTGCGGCTGCGCCCCAGCTACTTCCCCTTCACCGAACCCTCGGCGGAGGTCGATGTCGGCTACACGATCGAGAAGGGCAAGCGCGTGATCGGCGGGTCGGGTGGCGGCTGGATGGAGGTGCTCGGCAGCGGCATGGTCCACCCCAAGGTGATCGCCGCCTGCGGCCTCGATCCCGACGAATGGCAGGGCTTCGCCTTCGGCTGCGGGATCGACCGGCTGGCGATGCTCAAATACGGCATGGACGACCTTCGCCCCTTCTTCGACGGCGATATCCGCTGGCTGAAGCATTACGGCTTCTCCGCGCTCGACGTGCCGACGCTGTCGGGCGGCGTCGGGGCGGCGTGAGCTTCATGTAACGGCTCACCGTTTCCGTCATCCCGGCGAACGCCGGGATCCATGGACGCGGTGAAGGCAATGAGGAGACGGATCGCCCGCCAAGGGGCCGACCGTGTCCATGGATCCCGGCTTCCGCCGGGATGACAATTAGGACGGACGAGCGCATGAAATTCACCCTCTCCTGGCTCAAGGACCACCTCGCCACCGACGCCGGCCTCGACGCCATCGTCGAGGGACTCACCCGCATCGGGCTGGAGGTGGAGGGCGTCCACAATCCCGGCGAGGCGTTGCACGCCTTCCGCGTCGCGCGCATCCTGTCCGCCGAGCGCCACCCGCAGGCCGACAAGCTCCAGGTCCTCAGCGTCGATGCCGGCGACGGTCCGATGCAGGTCGTCTGCGGCGCCCCCAACGCCCGCGCTGGCCTGGTCGGCGTGTTCGGCGCGCCCGGCGCGTACGTCCCCGGCCTCGACGTCACGCTGAAGGTCGCCGCGATCCGCGGCGTCGAATCGAACGGCATGATGTGCTCGGCGCGCGAGCTGCAGATCGGCGAGGGCCACGACGGCATCATCGAACTGCCCGAGGATGCGCCCGTCGGCACGCCCTACCCCGATTATGCCGGCCTCAACGATCCCGTCATAGACGTCAGCATCACCCCCAACCGGCAGGATTGCATGGGCGTCCACGGCATCGCCCGCGACCTCTCCGCCGCCGGCCTCGGCACGCTCGTGCCGCCGACCGTGCCGGAGATCGCAGGCGAGGGCCCCGGTCCGGACGTGGCCATCGAAGACCCCGCCGGCTGCCCCGCCTTCTATGCGCAGGCCGTCACCGGCCTCACCAATGGCGAATCCCCGGAGTGGATGCGCCAGCGCCTGACCGCGATCGGGCAGAAGCCGATCTCGACGCTGGTCGACATCACCAATTACATGACGGTCGACCTCGGCCGGCCGCTCCACGTCTACGACCGCGCGAAGCTGTCCGGCGCGCTCGTCGCCCGCGCCGCACGCGACGGCGAGACGATCGAGGCGCTCAACGGCAAGACGTACACGCTCAAGGCGGGCATGACCGTCATCGCCGATGAGGCGCAAGTCCACGACATCGGCGGCATCATGGGCGGCGCGCATTCGGGCGTCTCCGCCGAGACCACCGACGTCGTCATCGAATGCGCCTATTTCGACCCCGATGCGATTGCGCGCACCGGCCAGGCGCTGAGCCTCACCAGCGACGCGCGCCAGCGCTTCGAGCGCGGCGTCGATCCCGCGTTCCTCGACGATGCGCTCGCGATCGCGACCTTTCTCGTCCAGCATTATTGCGGCGGCACCGCGAGCACCGTCACCCGCGCGGGCGAACCGCTGCTCGCCCGGCGCAGCTATCGCTACGACCCCGCCAAGGCGGAGACGCTGGGCGGCCTCGCCGTGCCCGCGGACCGCCAGCGCGCGATCCTCGAGGCCCTCGGCTTCGGCGTCGCCGACGACTGGACGGTGACGGTGCCGACCTGGCGCCGCGATGTCGACGGCCCCGCCGACCTCGTCGAGGAGGTGATCCGTATCGAGGGGATCGACAAGGTCGCACCCGTGCCGCTGCCGCGCACCCCCGGCGTCGCCCGCCCGACCGCGACGCCCGACCAGACGCTCGAACGTCGCGTCCGCCGCGCCGCGGCGGCGCGCGGGTTAGACGAGGCGGTGACGTGGAGCTTCGTGTCGGAGGCGCAGGCCGCGCCGTTCGGCGGCGGTGCGTGGAGCCTCGCCAACCCGATCAGCGAGGACCTCAAGGTGATGCGCCCCTCGCTGCTCGCCGGTCTGCTCGCCGCGACCGAGCGCAACCTCAAGCGCGGGACCGGGACGGTGCGGTTGTTCGAGATCGGCCGCCGCTACCTCGCCGACGGCGAGCGTCCGACGCTCGGGCTCGTCCTCGCCGGCCACGCCCGCGAGCGCGGCTGGCGCACCGGCAAGGCGGCAGGCTTCGACGCCTATGACGCCAAGGCCGAGGCGCTGGCGCTGCTCGCCGCGGCGGGCGCGCCCGTCGACAACCTCCAGGTGATGGGCGAGGCGGGTGACGCCTGGCATCCGGGCCAGTCGGGCACGTTGCGCCTCGGACCGAAGACGATCCTGGCGCGGTTCGGCATGCTGCACCCGAGCCTGCTCAAGGCGTTCGATCTCGACGGCGCGGTGGCGGCAGCGGAGATCTATCTCGACGCCCTCCCGGCGAAGCGGAGCAGCGGCTTCATGCGCCCCGCCTTCGCGCCGCCCGCATTGCAGGCGGTGCGCCGCGACTTCGCCTTCCTCGTCCCCGCCGCGCTCGGCGCCGACGCGCTGGTCCGTGCCGTGCGCAGCGCCGACAAGGCGGCGATCGTCGCGGCGCGCGTGTTCGACGTCTTCCGCGGCGCCGGTGTCGAGGAGGGGCACAAGTCGGTCGCGGTCGAGGTGACGCTGCAACCCGCCGACACGAGCTTCACCGAAGCGACGCTGAAGGCCATCGCCGACAAGATCGTCGCCGCCGCGGCGAAGCAGGGGGCGGTACTGCGGGGGTGAAATTCCTCCCTCGCTTTAGCGGGGGAGGGGGACCGCGATGCGGAGCATCGTGGTGGAGGGGGCGTCTCCGCAAGCGCGACGTTCGCCGCTTGCCTCCCCCTCCGGCCGCCACCTCCCCCGGCGGGGGGAGGATCAACGCGTCACACCTTGGCCGAGTAGATCATCCGGCCCGGCCCGAGCAGCGCGAACACGTTCGACAGGTCGCCTTCGCCGACCGCGAAGCAGCCCTGGCTGCGGCCGAGCATGCCGTGGCTGCGCAGCATGTCGCGGTTCGCATACCAGGCCGAGTGGACGACGATCGCGCGCGCCAGCGCATTGTCGTTGGTCGGGTCGAGCCCGATCAACCGCTGCGAGCGGCCGTGCTTGCCGACGTAATAATCGGCGGTGACGAACGAGCCTTCCGAGGAGGCGTTCGAATTGGGCTGGTTCGAGAAGCGCTTGAGAAAGCCGGTATGCGCCGGGTCGGAGCCGCTGCCGTGCGCGACGAGGAATGACTGGCTCTTGCCCGAAACCAGGTCGACGAGGTGGAAGCGCGCCTCCGACGAGGGCGCGGCCATGTCGGCGATCGCGATCCGGTCGTGCTGCGCGACACGGCGGCCGTGGCTGTTCAGCGCGGCGAGCGCGCGGCGCATCAGGTCCGGGCGGACGACCCGCGGCGAGGTGATCGGCCGTGCCGCCACCATCGGGCGTCGCACCGGCAGCGGCGGCTCGCTGACCGGCCGCAGGTCCTGCTGGGTCAGCCGGCGGGTCGCCGCCGACACGGTGCCCGGCACCGCCAGCGTCGCCGCCATCACCAGGCCGTTCTTCAGCAGAGCGCGGCGATCGCGCGCGTTATGGTCCTCAATTCCCATTGAAATTTCGAAAGCCCCGGAAGTTTCCCGCTGACCGTCATATAGCAGCTTCGGACATAAATTTCGCTAACGCCCTGCGCCGACTGGCGTTTGCGTTGCACGGTTGGCCGCGAGTCCCGCCCGATTCATCCCGAACGCGGCACGGCACGATCCGCGGAGTCGCGCGTTAACGCAGGTGAGGGGGACGACGCGGACGGAAAGGACGAAGACGCTATGAAGCAGGGGCTTTTTTCCGGGTGTGTCATCGCGGGTGCTGCGCTCCTCGCACTCGCTCCGGCGCCGGCACTGGCCGCATCCGACGCGTTGGCGCCCGAGGTCACGACGCTGGCGCCCAACCGCTTCCTGTGGAAGGACGACGCCTCGCTCGCCCCGGTCAGCATCGTCATCTCGATCCCCGACCAGAAGGCCTATGTCTATCGCGGCGAGACGCTGATCGCCGCCTCGACCGTCTCGACGGGCAAGGACGGCAAGGACACGCCGCTCGGCACCTTTACGATTCTGCAGAAGTCCGAGAAGCATAAGAGCAATCTCTACGACAGCGCGCCGATGCCGTTCATGCAGCGGCTGACCTGGGACGGCGTCGCGATCCACGCGGGCATGAATCCGGGGTTTCCGGCGTCGCACGGCTGCATCCGGGTGCCGACCGAATTCGCCAAGAAGCTGTTCGCGGTGACCAGCAAGGGCACGCCGGTGCTCGTCACCGATGCCTCCGCCGCCGAGGGCTGGACGCCGCCGACGTCGTATGACGCGGAGACGGCCGAGGCCAATGCGCAGCTGCTGGAGACGGCCGCGCGGTAACGAAGCGCGGCGCACCCACCCTCACCCTTCCGGCGCTTCGCGCCTCCCTCCCTCTCCCAATGGGAGAGGGAAGAGCCGCCGAGGGGCCCCCATGAAAGTAATACTTTCATGGGATCCCGAAAGCGGCGAAGGGTGAGGGTGGGTACGGTGCACTCTCCGCATCGCGCTTGCGACGCGTCCAAACAGTCCGCACAAGGCGACGCATGACCGATCTCGTCACCATCCGTTCCGACGCGCTGACCGCGGCGATCAACCCGCTCGGCGCCGAGCTCACCCACCTCCGCGATGCCGAGGGGCGCGAGCTGATGACGAACGCCGATCCCGCCTTCTGGACCGGTCATGCGCCGATCCTGTTCCCGGTCGTCGGCATGCCGTTCGAGGAGACGATCCGCGTCGACGGCACCGCCTATCCGATGAAGAAGCACGGGTTCGCGCGCCACAGCCGCTTCGCGGTCGCCGATCGCACGGACGACAGCGTCACCTTCGTGCTGACCGACGACGCGGCGACGCGCGCCGCCTATCCCTTCGCCTTCCGCTTGTCGCTGACCTACGCGCTCGCGGGCGCGACGCTGTCGGTCACCGCGCGGATCGCCAATCCCGGCACAGGCCCGCTGCCCGCGAGCTTCGGCTTCCACCCCGCCTTCGCCTGGCCGCTGCCCTATGGCCGCGATCGTGCCGACCACCGCATCCTGTTCGACTCCGACGAGCCGGGCGACCTGCGCGTCATCGCCGCGGACGGTACGATCGCCACCGCGCATCGCGCATCGCCGCTCGTCGGCCGCACGCTCGCGCTGCGCGACGATCTGTTCACCGACGATGCACTGGTCTGGGACCACGTCCGCTCGCAGGGCGTCGTCTACGGGGCCGAGGGCGCGCCGCAGCTTCGCATCGCCTTTCCCGACACGCCGATGCTCGGCATCTGGACCAAGCCCGGCGCGGCATACATCTGCGTCGAGCCATGGCACGGCATTGCCGACCCGGAGGGCTATACCGGCGACTTCCGCGACAAGCCCGGCGTGTTCACGGTCCCCGCGGGCGGCGAGACGCGGATCGCGATGCAGGTGACGCTGGAGGGGTAGGACCAGCACGCTCGTCATCCCGGCGTATGCCGGGATCCATGGCCTCGACCGGCCGGCCGTGGCGTGCTTCCATCGGCGACATTTCATCCATGGATCCCGGCGTGCGCCGGGATGACGAAGAGGGTGGGCGAGCCGCATCCCATCCCATCCCATCCGATCCATGAATCCCGGCCTGCACCGAATGCCGCAACCCCCTGTCCTACCCGCGCCATATCTGGCAAAGGGCCGCGATGCTCCCGATCCGCCGTTCGCCGTCGCCCCGCTCGCGGGCACCGTGCGCAGGGCGATTTCGACCCCTACGTAGTGTCAACTTCGCAAACTTCCGCGCGCTGTCCGCAGCCCGCGCACCATCCGGATATCGCCGCCCGTGACCTCGCCTCGCCGCACCTTCGCGATCATTTCCCACCCCGACGCCGGCAAGACGACGCTGACCGAAAAGCTGCTCTATTTCGGCGGCGCGATCCATCTCGCCGGCGAGGTCAAGGCGCGCGGGGCGAACCGCCGCGCCCGCTCCGACTGGATGAAGATCGAGCAGCAGCGCGGCATCTCGGTCACCTCGTCGGTGATGACCTTCGAGCGCGACGGCATCACCTTCAACCTGCTCGACACGCCGGGCCACGAGGATTTTTCCGAAGACACCTACCGTACGCTCACCGCGGTCGATTCGGCGGTGATGGTGATCGACGCCGCCAAGGGCATCGAGCCGCAGACGCGCAAATTGTTCGAGGTCTGCCGGCTGCGCTCGGTGCCGATCATCACCTTCGTCAACAAGGTCGATCGCGAGGGCCGGCCGGTGTTCGAGCTGCTCGACGAGATCGCCGACATGCTCGCCCTCGACGTCTGCCCGATGAGCTGGCCGGTCGGCATGGGTGGCGAATTCGAAGGCGTGCTCGATCTCGTCACGAACCGCATCAGCCGCCCCGAAGGCGACAGCCGCGCCTTCCAGGGCAAGACGGAAGCCGACCCGGTGCTGTCCGACCGCTGGGCGGAAGAGATCGAGCTGGCGCAGGCGGGCTATGCCGCGTTCGACGGCGAGGCGTATCGCAACGGCGACCTGACGCCGGTCTATTTCGGATCGGCGCTCAAGGATTTCGGCGTCGCCGAGCTGATCGGCGCGCTCGCCGAGCATGCGCCACCGCCGCGCCCGCAGCCCGCCGAACCCGCACCGGTCGCGCCCGAGAAGGACGAGGTGACCGGCTTCGTCTTCAAGGTGCAGGCGAACATGGATCCCAACCATCGCGACCGCATCGCCTTCATGCGGCTGTGCTCGGGCACCTTCAAGCGCGGCATGAAGCTGACGCCGACGGGGCACGGCAAGCCGATCGCGGTGCATTCGCCGATCCTGTTCTTCGCGCAGAACCGCGAGGTCGCGGACGAGGCGTTTCCGGGCGACATCATCGGCATCCCCAACCACGGCACGCTGCGCGTCGGCGACACGCTGTCGGAGCGCGCCGACGTGCGCTTCACCGGCCTGCCCAATTTCGCGCCCGAAATCCTGCGCCGCGTGCAGCTCAAGGACCCGACCAAGACCAAGCAGCTGCGCAAGGCGCTCGACGACATGGCCGAGGAGGGGGTGACGCAGGTCTTCTATCCCGAAATCGGCTCGAACTGGATCATCGGCGTCGTCGGGCAGCTGCAGCTCGAGGTGCTGCTCAGCCGGCTCGATGCGGAATACAAGGTCGCCGCCGGCCTGGAGCCGGCGCCGTTCGAGACCGCGCGCTGGATTTCGGCGGACAATCCGTCCGACCTCAAGGACTTCGCCGACCTCAACCGCTCGGCGATGGCGAAGGATCGCGACGGCAACCCGGTGTTCCTCGCCAAGAGCGCGTGGGAGGTCGGCTATATCGCCGATCGCTACAGCAAGGTGCGGTTCGCGGCGACGCGCGAGCGGTAGCCCCTTCGTCATCCCGGCGAACGGGTTCCCATCGAAGTATCACTTCGATGGGCCCAACGCCGGGAGCCATGGAGGGGAAGCGGCAACAAAGGCGCGCCAACGCTCATGGCGCGCAGTCCATGGATCCCGGCATGCGCCGGGATGACGAAGGATGTGTCGGCTCAATCTCCAGCCAACACCCTCATAAAGGACGATAATCCGGCAGGGCCTGTCCTACATGCCGCCAGCGCTCTACCCCCCCCCATCGTCGTTGCGAGCGCAGCGAAGCAATCCAGAGCCGGACCAGGACGCCCTCGATTGCGTCGCTGCGCTCGCAATGACGAATCGCTGTTTCTCATGATCGGCACAAAAATCGAAACGATAGAGCTCGATCGTTTCCGTTAAGGTGTCCGACTTGTCTATGTTCACCCGACCCAATCGCGGCGCAGCGGCTTCACCGCGCACAGCATCAGCGCCGTCGCGACGAGGTAGAACCCCAGCGCATAGGTCGTCGCGTAGCGCAGCGCATCGGCACCATGTACCGCCGTCATCGCATCGGCGAGGCGGCCCATGACCAGCGAGCCCAGTCCCAGCCCGATCAGGTTGTTGATGAACAGGAAGCTTGCAGACGCGGTCGCGCGCATCGGCGGCGGCACCAGATGCTGGACCGCGGTGGTCACCGGTCCCAGCCACAGGATGTTGAGCCCGTTGGGGATCAGGAACAGGAACCACGCCAGCGTCGCCGATCCGCTGGTCAGGCCGGCGGCGAACAGCGGCACCGTCACCAGCCATGCGATCGCCGGCAGCTTGGCGTAGACACCGCGATCCGCCGCGCCCAATCGGTCGGCGAGCCAGCCGCCCGCGAACACGCCGATCGTCCCGCCGATCAGCAGCAGCGATCCGACATATTGCGAGGCCGCCAGCAGTGACAGGCCGAACGAGCGGATCAGGACGGAGGGAATCCAGAAGGCGAGGCCATAGCCGCACAGCGAGCTGAACGACGCGGCGAAGCTCATCAGCCAGAAGCTCGGCTTGCCGGCGAGAATCGCGAACACCGCCCAGACCGACGTGCGCTCGGCCCGCACCGCGGCGGGATCGAACAGCCCGCGCGGCGGCTCCTTGACGACGAGGCGGAAGACCGGCGCGAGCACCACGCCGGCAAGCCCGACCGCGAGGAACGCCCAACGCCAGTTGACCGCGCTCGCCAGCAGACCGCCGAGCAGCGCCCCCGCCGCCAGCCCGACCGGTATGCCGAGCGAATAGATCGACAGCGCCCGCCCGCGCTGCTGCGGCGGGAAGTAATCGGCGATCATTGCATAGGACGGCGCGACCCCGCCCGCCTCGCCGACGCCGACACCCAGGCGGAACAGGAAGAACTGCCAGAAGCCGGTGGCGAGGCCGCACAGCGCGGTGAAGGCGCTCCAGATGGCGAGGCTGATCGTGATGACCCAGCTGCGGCTGGTCCGGTCGGCGACCAGCGCCAAGGGAATCGCCAGCGTCGAATAGAGCAGGGCGAAGGCGATGCCGCCCAGCGCCCCCAATTGCGTATCGCTGAGCTGCAACTCCGCCTTGATCGGCTGCGCGAGGATGCCGAGGATCTGCCGGTCGAGGAAGTTGAACGTATAGACGACGAGCAACATCGCCAGCACGAGCGCGCGGTAGCGCGGCGAGGGGGTGGGGGGCATGCGCGGATCTTTCACTGCGACGTCGGCGGGTAATCGGCTCCGTCACTCTCCGCCACCCCCGTCATCCCCGCGCAGGCGGGGATCCATAAGCTCCGAACGGCGGCGATGGAATCGTGACGGCAGCGCGTTTGGATTCCCGCCTGCGCGGGAATGACGATGGCGGACGACCGGAGGCTCAGAACTTAGCGCCGATGCTGACGAACACCTGCCGCGGATTGCCGTAGAAGGCAGTGGCGACACCTTCCCTGCCCAGCGTCGGAGTATAGCCGCCAGCCGCGTTGAGGATCGGCACGCCCGCCACGGTGCTGGCGATATATTGGTAGCCGCTCGTCTTGTAACGCTTGTCGGTCAGGTTCTTGCCGTACACGCCGACCGAATAGCGCCGCCCCTCGCCGAAGGCATAGGTGATGCCGGCATCGAGCAGGGTGTAGCCCGGCTGGTCGAGGAACGGGCTCGCCGTCTCGAACTGGTGCGTCAGGCTGCGGTAGGAGACAGTCGAATTGGCGGTGACGAGTCCGCCCGCGACCGGCACGTTGCCGGTCAGCGTGCCGGAGGCGGTCCATTTCGGCGTGTTCTGGAAGACGCGGACGTTGGCCACGTCCACCCCGGTCGGCCCGATGAAGCGACGGTAGCGCGCGTCGATATAGCCGAGCGCACCGTTGAGCGCGACCGACGATCCCGCGCCGGCGAAGTCGCGCGCGAGGATCGCGGTGCTCTCCAGCTCGGCGCCCTTGATCCGCGCCTTGGCGGCGTTGGTGGTGATGCCGCAGAAGCTCTGCACGCCGTTCTGGAGGCAGCCGACCGATCCCGGCACCTGCACGTCGGTATAATCGGCGTAGAAGCCCGCGAGCGCCCAGGTCAGGCGATGGTCGAACGCGGCGCCCTTGTAGCCCGCCTCGTAGCTGGTCACCGTCTCGGGGCGGAAGAGCAGGTAGTTGTAGATTTCGCCGTAGGTCGGCCGTCCCGGCGTCGCGGCGGGCGCCGAGGTACCCGACCCGCGCGGATCGAAGCCACCGCCCTTGAAGCCTTCCGAATAGGAAACGTAGAGCAGGTGATCCTGCGCCGGCTTGAAGCTCAATGAGGCGCGCGGCGTGAAGCGCTTGAAGTTGGCCTTGCCGCGGAAGTTGGTCGCCGGCGCGCCGAACGGCACCGGCGTGCCGCCGAATTCCGAAGTCAGGCCGATATAGTTCGCCTTGAAGACGAAGGACTGGCGCTCGTCCCACGTATAGCGGCCGCCGAGCGACAGGCTGAACTGCGGCGAGACGTCGAAGGTGAAGTCGCCATAGACCGACGAGGTCTCGGTGCGCACGTCGCCGGCGGTATAGGCGTCGAAGCCGGGCAAGGTGGTCGACAGCAGCACGCCGAAGCCGGTCGAGGCCTTGGCGCCGAGATAATAATAGCCGACGAGGCCGTTCAGCCGGTCGGAATTGTAGAGCAGCTGGAATTCCTGGCTGGTCTGCTCGTTGCGGTAGATCGCCGGCACGTCGACATCGACCGCAGGCAGCGCGTCGAAGTCGATCGGGGTGAAGCTGTCGTCCTTGCGCCACGCGCTGATGCTGCGCAGCGTCAGGCTGTCGGTGAGCTTGGCGTTCGCGGTCATCGACAGGCCGCCGGCTTTGATGTCCTGCCGCGGGAAGTTGAGCCCGGCGCGCGTGTCGAACACGTCGGCGAGCACCGGCGCGCCCGATTGGATGCCGGGGATCAGGCGATGGCCGTTGCGCGGGTTGCTCTTGTCGTGGGTGTAGTCGCCGGTGATCCGGACGAACAGCCGCGTGTCAGGCGATTCGAACTCCACGGTGCCGCGGGCGGCCCAGATGTCCTTGTTGTAATTGTCGATGTTAAGGTTGGTGTTGCGCCCGAACCCACCGCGGCTGAGCCGCGCGCCGGCGACGCCGAGCTTGAACATGTCGCCGATCGGCGCCGACAGTGCGACAATGCCGTCGGCCTGGTCGTAGGAGCCGTAATTGGCCTTCACCCGCACTTCCGGATCGTCCGGCAACCGCTTGGTGACGTATTTCACCGCGCCGCCGATCGTGTTGCGGCCGTAGAGCGTACCCTGCGGCCCGCGCAGGATCTCGATGCGGTCGACATCGTAGATGTCGAGCACCGCCGCCTGCGGCCGGTTGAGGTAGACGTCGTCGAGGTAGATGCCGATGCCCGCCTCGAACCCCGGCACCGGGTCCTGCTGGCCGACGCCGCGGATGAAGGCGGCGAGCGTCGAGTTGCTGCCGCGCGCGGTCTTGAGCGTCGTGTTCGGCGTCACGTTCTGAAGGTCGGTGAGGTCGACCGCGCCGGTCTTGTCGAGCCGGTCAGCTGAAAAGGCGGTGACCGCGATCGGAACGCTCAGCAGCGTTTCCGAACGGCGGCGCGCGGTGACGACGATGTCGCCGCTGTCCTCGGTCGGCGTGTCGCTGGTGTTGGGCGTGGTCTCGGCGGCGGCGGCGCCTTCGCGGCTGCCGCTCGCGGTATCAGTCGGTGCGACCTGCGCCCCCGCCGGCGTGGCGAGCAGGGCGGCAGCGGCGGCCCCCAGCATCAGGAACGTGGACGTGCGGCCCTTCATCGATCATCCCCTCGTCTGCGGCGCCGTCCGGTAGACCCGGGTTGTACGCCTGTCGGGAAGGCTATAGTGAAACCTGAACCAGGATTCAACTTGGGAAAAGCGGGAGGGCATATGGCGAGCGTGAAGACCGCAGAGGCGACGGATCGCGCGGCGCCCGCTGACAAGGCGCCGCGTACTGCCCGCGGCCGCAAGACGCTGCGGGCCCTGCTCGACGCCGCGGCGCTCGAATTCGGCGAGCGCGGCTTCCACGATGCCTCGATCAGCGCGATCACCCGCCGTGCGGGTGTCGCGCTCGGCAGCTTCTACACCTATTTCGACTCGAAGGACGCGGTGTTCCGCGCGTTGGTGACCGACCTGTCGACGCAGGTCCGCGATCACGTCGCCCCCGCCGTCCAGGCTGCGGCGGACGGTGTCGCCGCGGAGCGGGCCGGCCTTGCGCAGTTCATCGGCTTCGTGCGTGATCACAAGGAGATCTACCGCATCATCGACGAGGCCGAATTCGTCGATGCCGACAGCTTTCGCCGCCATTACGCATCTACCGCGGAGCGGATCGAGGCGCGGCTGCGCGCCGCGGCCTCACGCGGTGAGGTGCGCGACGATGTCGGCGACGTGCACGCCTGGGCGGTGATGGGGATGAACGTCTTCCTGGGCCTGCGCTACGGCGTGTGGAGCGAGGATCGCGCGATCGACGACGTCGCCGACCGCGCCGCCAGCCTGTTGCGCGACGGGTTGGCGCCCGCCGCTCGCGGCAATCCACCAGCCTGACCGGCGCCGGTCCGCGACCGCCGGCCCGATCTAAGCGCCCAGCGGCTGTTCGTCCTGAAGCAGCGCGGCGGCCAGCGCATCGCGGATCGCGACCAGTTCGCCACCGCCGCCCGCGCCACGATCGCCCGCAGGCGCGCGCCCGGCGAGCAGTTGCTGAACGCCGCGCACCGTATAGCCCTTCGCATTCAACAGGTCGTGAATGCGGCGCACCAGCGCCACGTCCTCGGGCCGGTAATAGCGACGATTGCCGGCGCGGGTGACCGGGCGCAGCTGCGGAAAGCGGGTTTCCCAATAGCGCAGGACATGCTGGGGCAGGCCGGTTTCCGCCGACACCTCCCCGATCGTCCGGAACGCCCCGCTTGCCTTCAGCGTCGCCGGCGCCATGCGACTCAGTTGGGCGCGACGATGCGCTCGCGCATCATCTGGCTGGCACGGAAGGTGAGAACCCGCCGCGGCGCGATCGGTACCTCGACGCCCGTCTTCGGATTGCGGCCGACCCGTTCGCCCTTGTCGCGCAAGACGAAGGTGCCGAAGCCGGAGATCTTCACGTTCTCGCCTCGCGCCAGTGCATCGCACATCTCGCCGAGGATCTGTTCGACGATCTTGGCCGAATCGGTGCGTGATAAGCCGATCTGCCGGTGCAAGGCCTCAGACAGGTCTGCCCGCGTCAACGTTCCCGCGGTAGTCATCAACACGCTCGCCCCACTCCATTCAAAAGAATGCCCTCGGGTAGGCTACACCAGATGAGACGTGTCAGAAAGTGACTTGTTCGTCACTTTGCTTAAATTGGTCGTCTCAGAACCGGACCACGGCGGCGCCCCAAGTAAAGCCGCCGCCCATGGCCTCCAGGACCACGATCTGATTCGGCCGGATCCGTCCGTCACGCACCGCGGTGTCCAAGGCGAGCGGGACGGATGCGGCCGACGTATTGGCGTGCCGATCGACGGTCACCACGACCTTTTCCGGCGGCAGGCCGAGCTTGCGGCTGGTCGCATCGAGAATCCGCGCGTTGGCCTGATGCGGCACCACCCAGTCGACGTCGCCCGCAGCGAGTCCGGCGATCGCCAGCGATTCCTCCATCACGGCAGCGAGGTTGGTGACCGCATGGCGGAAGACCTCGCGCCCCTTCATCCGCAGCTTGCCGACCGTACCCGTGGTCGACGGGCCGCCGTCGACGTAGAGCAGTTCGTTATGGCGCCCGTCGGCATGGAGCTTGGTGGCGAGGATGCCGCGGCCGGTGTCTGCGTCGCTGTCCTGGCCCTCGAGCACGATCGCGCCGGCACCGTCGCCGAACAGCACCGCGGTCGTGCGGTCCTCCCAGTCGAGGATGCGGCTGAACGTTTCCGCGCCGATCACCAGCGCGCGGCTGTGGACGCCGGTGCGGAGCATCGAATCGGCGACCTGCACCGCGTAGAGGAACCCCGAACACACCGCCGCCACGTCGAACGCGACGCAATCGTCGATGCCCAGCATCGCCTGGACCTTGGTCGCGGTGGCGGGAAAAGTCTGATCGGGGGTCGCGGTCGCCAGCACGATGAGGTCGATGTCCTGCGCAGCGATGCCCGCCGCCCCGAGCGCGGCGCGGCAGGCGTCGGCGGCGAGCGTCGAGGTCGTCTCGTGCGGGGCCGCGATGTGGCGGAAGCGGATGCCGGTGCGCTCGACGATCCAGGCGTCGCTGGTGTCCAGCCGCTCCTCGAGATCGGCGTTCGAGACGCGCTGCGCGGGCAGCGCCGATCCGGTGCCGAGGACGACGGAGCGGATCATGCGGCCCTCTTCTCGAAATTGCCGAGGTCGTCGGCGATGCGGCGGGTGAGGTCGGCGCGCACCATCTTGGCGGCATTGCCGATCGCGGTGGCGACGCCGCGTTCGTTGGCGCTGCCGTGGCTCTTCACGACGATGCCGTTGAGCCCCAGGAAGACCGCGCCATTGTGGTTGTTGGGATCGAGATGGTCGCGCAGCAATTCGGTCGCCGGGCGCGAGATCAGGAAGCCGACCTTGGAGCGTACCGACGAGCTGAACGCGCGCTTGAGCAGGTCGGCGACGAAGCGGGCCGTCCCCTCGGCGGTCTTCAAGGCGATATTGCCGGCGAAGCCGTCGCAGACGATGACGTCGTGGTTGCCGCGCGCGAGCTGGTTGCCCTCGACGAAGCCGGTGAAGGTGAGGGGCAGGTGCGTCTGTCCGCGCAGCACGGCGGCGGCGTCGCGGATCTCGTCGGTGCCCTTCTGATCCTCGCTGCCGATGTTCAGCAACGCAACGCGGGGGCTGTCGAGGTCGAGGATGGTGCGCGCATAGGCGGCACCCATCACCGCGAACTGGACGAGGTTGCGGGCGTCGACCTCGGTATTCGCGCCGAGATCAAGCATCACCACGTCATTGTCGCCGAGCGTCGGCAGCGGCGCGGCGAGCGCCGGCCGGTCGATTCCCGGCAGCGTGCGCAACGCGAGCTTGGCCATCGCCATCAGCGCGCCGGTGTTTCCCGACGAGACGGCGGCGCCGGCACGGCCCTGTTTCACCAGGTCGATGGCGATGCCCATCGAGGTGGTCTTGGCTCGGCGGATCGCCTGGCTGGGCTTGTCGCTCGACCCGACCGTTTCGGGCGCGTGGACGATCTCGCTCGCGTGGGCGAGGTTGGGATGGCCCTTGAGACCCTCCGCGACCGCCGCCTCGTCGCCGACCAGCAGAAAGCGCATGCCGTCGAACCGCCGCCGCGCTGCCGCGACGCCGGCCAGCATGACCTCCAACCCTTCGTCGCCGCCCATCGCATCGACGGCGATCCAGGAATTGTCGGGCATGGTTCAGCGCTTATCCGGATGAGGAGAGGGCGTCAGCCCTCGACCGAGACGATCTCGCGACCGTTATAGTGGCCGCAGGCAGTGCACAGGTTGTGCGGGCGCTTGAGCTCGCCGCAGTTCGGGCACTCCTGGAACGATTCGATGCTGAGCGAATCGTGGCCGCGACGCATGCCGCGCTTGGAGGGAGAGGTCTTTCGCTTGGGGACGGCCATTTCGGCACCTTGTGTCTGATCGGCTTACGGAATTGAGATGCGCCCTACGGCACGTGCCGGCGATCGGCAAGGCGCCGACTGCTGGACGCCACCGACAACCGGACGCATCGCGAAGCGCGGGCCTATAGCGATATTCCGCGCCGTTGCAAGCGGCCGGCACCCGGAAGACGCCCGCTGTCGCGGGCAACCTAGACAAGTCGAACACCTTAACGGAAACGATCCACTCCTATCGTTTCCATTCGTGCGATGATGCGGTCCCGCTGCGGAATGGTTGATCCGCATAGCAGGGACGCGGCGTGTAGGACAGCATCGGAACGGTGGGGGCGCCCGTCGCTATTCCGCCAATGCGCGATCGCTGACGAACATGTTGTGCGCGCGTTCGTGGGCGAAGGTGCTGGGGTTGCCGTGGCCGGGGATGAAGGCGGTGTCGTCGCCGAGCGGCCAGAGCTTGGTGACGATCGTCTCGATCAGCTGCTTGTGGTTGCCGCCGGGCATGTCGGACCGGCCGACCGATCCCTGGAACAGCACGTCGCCGACCTGCGCGAATTTGGAGGGGGCATGATGGAAGATGACGTGGCCCTGCGTGTGGCCGGGCGTCTCGTAGACGTCGAGGCTGAGATTGCCGACCGTCACCGTATCACCCTCGACCAGCCAGCGATCGGGTTCGAAGACGGTGCCGGGCATGCCGTAGTTGCGGCCGTCGTCGTCGAGCCGCGCGAGCCAGAAGCGATCCGCCTCGTGCGGCCCCTCGATCGGCACGCCGAGATCGTCGGCAAGCGGCTTCGCCTCGCCGGCATGATCGATATGCCCGTGCGTCAGCAAGATCTTCTCGACGGTGACGCCCGCCTGCGCGATCGCCGCCTTGATCCGCGGCAGGTCGCCGCCGGGATCGACGATCGCCGCCTTCATCGTCTCGGTGCACCAGATCAGGGTGCAATTCTGCTGAAAGGGCGTCACCTGGACGATGATGGCCTTCAGCGGCGCGGCGCGTGGGGGCGTGGTGGTCATGCCAGCGGAGATAGGGGGCGCTAGACATCGCGGCAATCGCCGCGGGGGCGAGGTCGCGGCAATCGCCGCTTGCGCGCGGGGCAGGCCTGCGTGCATCTGACGGGCGATGCTGACCGCGCCCTTTGTGCTGCTCGACGATGCCCGTCCCGGCGGGGCAGGGGCGCGGCTCTATGCCGATCCGGTCGAGATCGTCGTGGCGGAGCGGGCGGACGCGGTCGCGCCGGCGCTGGAGCGGCTGCGTGCGGCGACGCGCGGCGGACTGCATGCCGCGGGCTATCTGACCTACGAGTCGGGCGCTGCGCTGATGCCGCGCACCCCGGCCATGCCGGCGGCGGACGGCCCGCTGCTGTGGTTCGGCCTGTTCCGCGACTATCGCGCGATGGATCGGAACGCGGTCGCCGCGCTGCTGCCCGATCCCGCCGGCGCGCGGGCGACCGCGCCGGTGCCGCGGATCGAGCGCGCGGCCTATGATTCGGCGCTCGCGCGGGTGCTCGAACTGATCCGCGCCGGCGACATCTATCAGGCCAATCTGACGCTGCGCGCCGATGTCGCCTTCGCGGGCGATCCGTTGGCGCTCTATGCCCGGCTCCGCCGATCGTCCGCGGCAGGATATGGCGCGCTGGTCGCGACGGGGGAGGGTCATTGGCTGTCGCTGTCGCCCGAACTGTTCTTCGCACTGGAGGGCGATGCCCTGACCTGCCGCCCGATGAAGGGCACGGCGGCCCGGGGCGACACCCCGGACGAGGATGCGCGGCGGATCGCGGCGCTCGGCGCCGACGCCAAGCAACGCGCCGAGAACCTGATGATCGTCGACCTGATGCGCAACGACCTGTCGCGCGTCGCGGCGGCGGGCAGCGTGGCGGTGCCGGCGCTGTTCGCCGTCGAGACCTATCCCACCGTGCACCAGATGACCTCCACCGTCACCGCGCGGCTGGCGGAAGGGCGCGATGCGGTCGACGTGCTCGCCGCGCTCTTTCCCTGCGGATCGATCACCGGCGCGCCCAAGCAGCGCAGCATGGAGGTGATCGGCGGCGTCGAGGGGGACGGCCGCGGCGTCTATACCGGTGCGATCGGGCGGCTGGATGCGGACGGCGACGCGGCGTTCAACGTCGCGATCCGTACGCTGGCGATCCCCGCCGGCGCAGCGGTTGCGACGCTGGGTCTCGGATCGGGGATCGTCGCGGACAGCCGCGCCGACGAGGAATGGGCCGAGGTGCTCGCGAAGGGCGCGTTCGTCACCGCGGGGCAGGCGCCGCTCGACCTTATCGAGACGATGGCCTTCGATCCCGAAGAGGGGTTGCCGCTGCTCGAACGACACCTAGCGCGGATGACGGCGAGTGCGGCGGCGCTCGGCTTCCGCTTCGACCGGCACGCCGCGCGCAACGAATTGCAGGCCGCGACCTTCCGTCTGCGCGACGCTGCCCGAATTCGCCTGCTGCTCGCGCAGGGCGGCGCGATCGCGATCGAGGTTGCGCCGCTGCCGGCGGCGCTGGCGGAGCCGGCGCGGGTGGCGGTGGTGCCGCTGCCGGTCGATCCCGCCGATTTCCGCCTGCGCCACAAGACCAGCGACCGCGGTTTCTACGATGCGGCGCGACGGGCGGCGGGGACGGACGAGGTGCTGTTCGTGCGACCCGACGGATGGCTGACCGAGGGCAGCTTCACCTCGCTGTTCGTGCGCCAGGCGGATGGCGTGCTGGCGACGCCGCCCGCGACGCTCGGCCTGCTCCCCGGCGTGCTGCGATCGGAACTGCTTGCCGACGGCCGCGCGATCGAGCGCAATCTGTCGCCAGGCGACCTCGGCGGGACATTTTTTGTCGGAAACGCGCTGCGCGGGTTGATCCCGGCGGTGGTTGCGATTGCGAAAGCCGAACCGCTGCCGCTATAGGCCCGCGCGTTCCTTCCCGTCGCCACAAGGCCCAGATCCATGAAGCCCTCCGCCGCCCTCGGCCGTATCAGCCCGTCCCCGACGCTCGCCATCACCAGCCGCGTGCTGGAGCTGAAGCGCGCCGGCGTCGACGTGATCGGGCTGGGCGCGGGCGAACCGGATTTCGACACGCCCGACTTCGTCAAGGAGGCGGCGATCCAGGCGATCCGCGACGGCAAGACCAAATATACCAATGTCGACGGCACGATCGAGCTGAAGCAGGCGATCGTCGCCAAGTTCGCGCGCGACAACAACCTCACCTACACCACGGATCAGGTGAGCGTGAACGTCGGCGGCAAGCACACGCTGTTCAACGCGATCGTCGCCAGCGTCGAGGCGGGCGACGAGGTGGTGATCCCCGCGCCTTACTGGGTGAGCTATCCCGATGTCGTGCAGTTCGCGGGCGGCACGCCCGTCTTCGCGATCGCCGGGCCGGAGCAGGACTACAAGCTGTCGCCGGAGGCACTGGAAGCGGCGATCACGCCGCGGACCAAGTGGGTGATCCTCAATTCGCCGTCCAACCCGACGGGTGCGGCCTATACGGTGGACGAACTGAAGGCGCTGGGGGCCGTGCTGGCGCGGTATCCGCACGTCTGGATCTTCGCCGACGATATGTACGAGCATATCGTCTACGACGACTTCCGCTTCGCGACGATCGCCGAGGTGTGCCCGGAGCTGTACGAGCGGACTTTGACCGTCAACGGCTGTTCCAAGGCCTATGCCATGACCGGCTGGCGGATCGGCTTCGCCGCCGGCGCGCCGTGGCTGATCAAGGCGATGGCCAAGCTGCAGTCGCAGTCGACGAGCAATCCGTGCTCGATCGCGCAGGCGGCGGCGGTGGCGGCGCTCAACGGCCCGCAGGATTTCCTGAAGGAGCGTGCCGCTGCGTTCCAGGGCCGGCGCGACCTGGTCGTGGGGATGCTCAACGCGATCCCCGGCATGCACTGCCCGACGCCGGAAGGCGCCTTCTACGTCTATCCCTCGTTCGCCGAGCTGATCGGCAAGACGACGCCCAACGGCCAGCGCATCGAGACCGACGAGGATTTCGTCGGCTATCTGCTCGACGATGCCAAGGTGGCGGCGGTGCAGGGCGCGGCGTTCGGCCTGTCGCCGGCGATGCGGATCAGCTACGCGACCTCCGACGCGCTGCTGCGCGAGGCGTGCACGCGCATCCAGCAAGCCTGCGCGGATTTGCGGTAGAGGGCGTCACCCTCACCCTTCAACACTCCCTCCTTCTCCCGGCGGGAGAGGGAGAAGACGCCGAAGGCGGCGAAGGGTGAGGGTGAGTGCGATACATCGGCCGCTTCGGCCCAACCCTGCTGCCGCATGAACGCGCGTGCCACGCGGCGTTAATGCAGCGTTTCTATAAACGGCATTGAGCCTGGATGCGGGAGGGACGATCTCGCATCCGAACGGGGCGCGGCGACGTGACTGCGCTCGAACCAAGACAAAAGGTGCGCCATGCGCAAGATCTTCAAGACCCGCTTCTTCTGGCAGTTCGTCGGCGGCTTCGCGATTGGGGCGGTCGGCGTGGTGACGTTGCAGCCGGCGAGCGCGCAACATGCGCAGCCGATCCCCGCGGCGTCGCCGATCGTCGCGACGCTCTGACCCTTGGCGCACCGCGCGGTCGCCACCATCTCTCGCCCATGCTGAAGATCCTGCTTCCTACCGTCGGCGCGATCGCCGCCGTGCTCGCCTCCACCGGTTTCGCCGCGGCGGAGCGCGCGGTGCCGCTGCCGGTCGCGAAGAGCGACGTTGCCGCGAGCGGGGCGGCGCAGACCGCGGTGTTCGCGGGTGGCTGCTTCTGGGGCATGGAGGCGGTGTTCGAGCGGGTGAAGGGCGTGCGGTCGGTCACCGCGGGCTATGCGGGCGGGAGCGCCGGCACGGCGAGCTACGAGCAGGTCTCGACCGAGACGACTCGGCATGCCGAGGCGGTGAAGCTGGTCTACGACCCGCGTGTGGTCAGCTACGCGACGCTGCTGCGCGTCTATTTCGCCATCGCGCACGATCCGACGCAGCTCAACCGGCAGGGGCCGGACAGCGGGCCGAGCTATCGTTCGGCGATCTTCCCCCAGGATGCGCGGCAGGCGGCAGTGGCGCGCGCCTATATCGCGCAGCTGACCGCGGCGAAGAGTTTCCCCAAGCCGATCGTGACGCGGATCGAGCAAGGCGGCTTCTATCCGGCCGAGGCCTATCACCAGAACTTCTACGACCGGAACCCGACGCACCCGTATATCGTGCACTGGGACAAGCCCAAGGTCGCGGCGTTCAAGGCCGGCTTCCCGACGCTGGCCCGGTAAGTCCCCGTCATCCCGGCGCATGCCGGGATTCATGGTTTCGGCGCATTTAGCGTCAGCGCGCATCGGCAGCGACCCGCATCCATGGATCCCGGCGTGCGCCGGGATGACGAAGGGTGTTGGCGCTCCGGCGTTACGCCGCGATCGGGAAGCGCAGCAGTCGTTGTTCCACCGGCACCAGCGCCTCGGCGCCGCGGCCGATTGCCTTGGTGAGCGCGGGGTGGTCGACGTCGAGGCCGCCGGTCAGCGCCCCGAACGCGGGCAGCACGATCTTGCGCGCCGTCGCGACGAAGCAGCGGCGCGCGACCAGCTTGCCACGGACCTGGACGCGCAGCTTGGGGTGGAAATGGCCGGAGAGTTCGGGCCGCGTCTCGCGCGGGTCCGCCTCGTGCCGCAGGACGAGGCCGTCGACCTCCGCCTCGTCGACGACCCGGCCGCCGCAGCGATCGACCAGCGCGGCATCGTGGTTGCCGGTGATCCACGTCCAGCGCAGCCCCTCGGTCAACGCGCGCAGGCGGGTCTGCGCCTCCTCGGGCAGCCGGTCGCAACCCTCGCTGTCGTGGAAGCTGTCGCCGAGGCACCACAGTTCCTCCGCCCCCGTCGCGGCCACCAGCCGGGCGAGATCGGCCAGCGTCGCCAGCGAATCATAGGGCGGCAGCATTTGCCCGCGAGCGGCGAACCAGCTCGCCTTCTCGAAGTGCAGGTCTGCGACGAGCAGCGCGCGGCGCGCCGGCCAGAGCAACGCGCCCTCCGGCAGCGCGATCAGCGCGTGACCACCGAACGAAAAGGGAACCATTGCCGCGCCTTGCCCGCAACGACTCGCCAGATCAAGTGCGCGATCGACGGCGTGTGCGCGGGCGTGCAAATCCGCTTGCTTAGGACCGAAATCGGCGTACAGCGCGCCGTCCTTCCGCTCGAGAAGGTCTTCAGGGGGTAAGTGCGCACATGTCGCTTGCCGACGACGCTTCCGGTTCATCGTCCCATCCGCATCCCGCCATGATCGGCCTCACCATCGGCGCGATCGGCGTCGTGTTCGGGGACATCGGCACCAGCCCGCTCTACGCGTTCCGCGAGGCGCTGGCGCAGTCGGCGGCGGACGGCATCGATCCCAGCGAGATCCTGGGCGTGCTCAGCCTCGCGCTCTGGACGCTGACGCTGATCGTCACCGTCAAATACGTGCTGTTCCTGATGCGCGCCGACAATCACGGCGAGGGCGGGGTGCTCGCGCTCGCCGCGCTCGCGCGCCGCTCGATCGGGATGCGCAGCCGCATCGCGCTGGTGCTCGGCGCGGTGGGCGCGGCGCTGTTCTACGGCGACGCGATCATCACGCCGTCGCTGTCGGTGCTGTCGGCGATGGAGGGGCTGCGCACCATCCCGAGCGCGGCGAAGCTGTTCGACGAGGGGACGATCCGCGCGCTGACGATCGGCATCCTCATCGCGCTGTTCCTGATCCAGCGCCGCGGCACCGCGCAGGTCGCCGCCTTGTTCGGCCCGGTCTGCATCGTCTGGTTCCTGACGATCGGCGGGCTCGGCGTCTGGCATATCGCGGACGAGCTCTCGATCTTCCGCGTGCTGATCCCGACCTACGGCATCCACTTCCTCAGCACCCACGGCACCGTCGGCCTGTTCGTGCTCGGCGCGGTGTTCCTGACCGTCACCGGCGCGGAGGCGCTGACCGCGGACATGGGGCATTTCGGCAAGAGGCCGATCCGCATCGCCTGGCTGTTCCTGGTCTTTCCGGCGCTGATGCTCAACTATCTGGGGCAGGGGGCGTTCGCGCTGTCGCGGCTGGAGGCGGCGCAGGCCGCGGGGACGACCTTCAAGAACGACGACTGGTTCTTCCTGATGGCGCCCGAATCGCTGCGCGGGCCGCTGATCGTGCTCGCGGGCTTCGCCACGGTGATCGCCAGCCAGGCGGTGATCACCGGCGCCTTTTCGCTGACCCAGCAGGCGGTGCAGCTGGGGCTGCTGCCGCGGATGAAGATCCGGCAGACGTCGGCGGCGTTCGCCGGGCAGATCTACCTGCCCGCGATCAACTGGCTGCTGCTCGTCGGCGTGCTGGTGCTGATCGTGCAGTTCAAGACGTCGTCGGCGATGGCGGCGGCCTATGGCATCGCGGTCACCGGCACGATGGTGGTGACGACGCTGCTCGGCTATCTCGTCGCGCGGCACGTCTGGCACTGGCAGCGCGTCTGGGCGCTGACCGCGATCCTGCCGTTCCTGTGCCTCGACCTCATCTTCTTCGGCGCCAACATCCTGCGCGTGATCGAGGGCGGCTGGGTGCCGCTGGTCATCGCCGCGGCGATCGGCCTGCTGATCTACACCTGGGTGCGCGGCAAGGGCATCGTGCGCGCGTTCGAGGCGCGGCAGAGCATCCCGATGGCCGACCTCGCGGCCGCGCTCGCCAAGCGCCCGCCGGAACGCGTGCCGGGGACCGCGGTGTTCCTCACCGCCAACCCGCGCTCGGCGCCCGGCGCGCTGCTCCACAACCTCAAGCACAACAAGGTTCTGCACGAGCGCAACCTGGTGGTGAGCATCCGCACCACCGACCGCCCCGTGGTCGATCCCGAACGGCGCGCAACGGTGGAGCGGCTCGACGACAATTTCGAGATCGTGGTGCTGAACTACGGCTTCATGGAATCGCCCGACGTTCCCGCCGACCTCGGCGTCGGCGGCAAGACGGAGATGCGCAGCCTGGATGCGATGAAGACCAGCTTCTTCATCGGCCGCAACACGCTGAAGCCCGAGGCGGACGTCGGCATGCCCTTGTGGCAGGACCGCATCTTCATGTTCATGCAGCGCAACGCCAGCGATCCCACCGACTTCCTCAAGATCCCGCCCGGCAAGGTGCTGGAACTGGGTGAGCAGGTGACGGTATAGGTATCTTGGGAAGGGGCGCACTATCCTCTTCCTGTGTCATCCCCGCGGAGGCGGGGATCCATATTGGCTAACCTGTCGGCTCCTGCCCATACCGTCGTGAGTATGGATCCCCGCCTGCGCGGGGATGACGGAGAGTGGGTTGTGGCTCCTGCGATCAATCCACCCGCATCGCTTCCGCCGCCAATGCTTCCGCCTCGACGAGAAGCGCATCGTCCGCCGACCCGGTCGACACCTTCTCGCGCCCGATCAGCGTCAGCACCGGCACCGCGAGCGGCGTCACGCGGTCGAGGTCGACGTGCAGCATCGTCTCCGCCGCCC
>JBKBTU010000110.1:0-8486 GCA_046290715.1 Sphingomonas sp.
AGGTTGTGGAGCAGCGCGTGGGGCACACCGTCCGGCGAGGAGGTCATGAACACCGCCGTCCCCGGCACGCGGCTTGCCGAACTGACCGCGGAGGTGATGAACACCTTGATCGGCATCGCCGCCTCATGAAGGCGGTCCATCATCAGCTTGCGCCCCTTCGACCAGGTGGTGAGGAAGGTGAAGACGATGAAGCCGATCATCAGCGGGAACCAGCCGCCGTCGGGCACCTTGGTGAGGTTGGCGGAGAAATAGGCGCCGTCGACGAGGAAGAAGAGTGCGAGCAGCGGCGCGGCGGCATAGAGCGGCCAGTTCCACAGCCGAGTGAGCGCGACGCCGAGCAGGCACGAATCGATGAACATCGCCCCCGTCACCGCAATGCCATAGGCCGAGGTGAGGTTGGACGAGGTGCGGAAGAACAGCACCAGCAGGATCACCATCACCATCAGCATCCAGTTGATGAGCGGGATGTAGATCTGCCCGGCGGTCGCCGCGCTGGTATGCTCGATGCGCAATCGCGGCATGAAGCCGAGCTGGATCGCCTGCTGCGTCACCGAAAACGCACCCGAGATCACCGCCTGGCTGGCGATGATCGCCGCCATCGTCGCCAGGATCACCAGCGGCAGCTGCAGGCTGTCGGGCGCCAGCATGTAGAAGGGGCTCTTGAGCGCCTCATAGCCGTCGCGGAACAGCAGCGCGCCCTGCCCCAGATAATTGCACATGAGGGCGGGCAGCACGAACACCAGCCACGACAAGCCGATCGGCTTGCGGCCGAAATGCCCCATGTCCGCGTAAAGCGCCTCCGCGCCCGTCACTGCCAGCACCACCGAGCCGAGCGCCAGGAAGGCACGCAGCGGATCGAGCAGGAAGAACTCGACGGCATAATGCGGCGAAAAGGCCCAGAGCACCTCTGGCGTCTGCACGACACTGATCAGCCCGAGCACCGCGATCACCGTGAAATAGACGAGCATGATCGGCCCGAAGACGAGGCCGATGCGCGCCGTGCCGCTCTTCTGCACCCAGAACAGCGCGACGAGAATGGCGATCACGATCGGCAGGACGAGCCCGCCGAACGCGGGGGCGGCGATGGCAAGTCCCTCGACCGCCCCGAGCACGGTGACGGCCGGGGTGATCATCGAATCTCCGTAGAACAACGAGGTCGCGAACACGCCGAGCAGCACGATCCCCGTCGACCACCGGCGGCTCTTGGTGCGGCCGGAGACGAGCGCGAGCAATGCCAGACTGCCGCCCTCCCCCTTGTTGTCGGCGCGCATGATGATCGCCACGTATTTGATCGTCACCACGATCATCATCGACCAGAACATCAGGCTGAGGACGCCCATGATGTGCAGCGGGTCGAGCGCCAGGCGATGGTGGCCGGCGAAGGTTTCGCGGAACGCGTAGAGCGGGCTGGTGCCAATATCGCCGAAGACGATACCGATCGCGCCGACCGCGAGCTTGAGCAGCCCGTCGTGGTGATGACCGTGATCGTCGTCCTCGGCGCGGGCGCTGGGGATCGCCGCGGGTACCGGGCCGCTCACGAGGCGCTCGACCGATCCGTTGGCATGCGACCGGCCCTGTTCCCAACCTGTTCCATAATCGCGCGCCTTAGCATGGCCTGAACGACCGGAGCAACGGCAGCGGCCTTTTGGCCCTAACGCTCAGGGACGGCGAAAGACTTCGCGAATGACGAAATGTGACGCGAGCCGAGTGACGCCGGGAAGCCGCGCCAGCGTCTCGCGGTGGATGCGCTCGAACGTATCGTCGCGGCGCACCTCGACATGGAGCATATAGTCCGCCTCGCCGCTCATCAGGAAGCAGTCGCGGATCTCGGGTACCTCGACGATCTCGCGCTCGAAGGCGGCCATCGTCTCCTCGCGCTGGTCGCGCAGCGTGACGTTGACCAGCACGACGCTGGGATTGCCGCGCGCCGCCTTGCTCAGAACGGCGCGATAGCCCTCGATCAGCCCCCGCTCCTTCAGCGCGCCGACGCGGCGGTGCGCGGCGCTCGGCGACAGGCCGACCGCCTCGCCGAGTTCCGCGCTGGTGAGGTCCGAATTCGCCAGCAGTTGGCCGAGGATGCGGCGGTCGATAGCGTCGAGCATGATCCTCGCCTTAGACGGGCCTCCCGCGGGAAGAAATCCTATCCCGGTGACAACAGAGGGATCATATTGCGAGCCTCTCCCGCCCATCCGCCTGTATGAGGGCTACCGGAGAAGGAGATACCGTCATGCGCATCGGCGTACCCAAAGAGATCAAGAATCACGAATATCGTGTCGGCCTCACCCCACCGTCGGTCGCCGAACTGGTGGCGGCCGGCCATGAGGTGGTGGTCGAGACCGGCGCGGGAGCGGGCATCGATTTCGAGGATGCGGACTATGTCGCTGCCGGCGCGCGCATCCTGCCCGATCCCGCCGCGGTCTTTGCCGCCGCTGATATGATCGTGAAGGTGAAGGAGCCGCAGGCGAGCGAGATCGCGCTGCTCGAGCCCCGGCACCTGCTGTTCACCTACCTGCACCTCGCCGCGGACAAGCCGCAGGCGGAAGGACTGGTGAGGTCCGGTGCGACCTGCATCGCCTATGAGACGGTGACCGCGGCGAAGGGCGGCCTGCCGCTGCTCAAGCCGATGAGCGAGGTCGCGGGTCGGATGTCGGTGCAGGTCGGCGCGCACTACCTCGAAAAGGAACAGGGCGGCCGCGGCGTGCTGCTCGGCGGCGTACCGGGCGTCGCCCCGGCGAAGGTCGCGATACTCGGCGGCGGCGTCTCGGGCGTCAACGCGGCGCAGATGGCGGTCGGCATGCGCGCCGACGTGACGATCTACGACATTTCGAACGATCGCCTCGCTGAGCTCGACATGTTTTTCTCCAGCCAGATCAAGACCGCTTACGCCAGTAAGGCGGCAATCGCTGCGGCGGTGAAGAACGCCCACCTCGTCATCGGCGCGGTGCTGGTGCCGGGAGCGGCGGCGCCGAAACTCGTCACGCGCGACATGGTCAAGACGATGAAGCGCGGTGCGGTGATGGTCGACATCGCGATCGACCAGGGCGGCTGCTTCGAGACCAGCCATGCGACGACGCACGAGGATCCGGTGTTCGAGGTCGACGGCGTCACGCATTATTGCGTCGCCAACATGCCGGGCGCGGTCGCGCGGACGTCCGCCTTCGCGCTCAACAACGCGACGCTGCCGTTCGCGCTGAAGCTCGCCAACCTCGGCGCGGAGGCCGCGATGCGGGCGGACCCGCATCTCGCCAACGGGCTCAACGTCTCGGGCGGCAAGATCCGCCATCAGGCGGTCGCCGAGGCGCTGGATCTACCGTTCGAGGCGTGGACGGTCTAACGGGAACGGATAAGGAACATGGGGGTTGAAGCCGTTGAGACAAACGAAAGGTTTCAACCCCATGTCCGACACCGAAAACCCCAAGACCCACCCGACCTCCAACGCCGAGAAGGATCCCGACGATTGGACGACGGGCGACGAGGCAATGACTGGCGCACAGGCGAGCTACCTCAAGACGCTGAGCGAAGAGGCGGGTGAAGGCTTCGACGATACGCTGACGAAGGCCGAGGCGTCGAAGCGAATCGACGCGCTTCAGGAACAGACCGGACGGGGGAAGTAAGGTACGGCGGGCGTGCTCTTGCCGAGCGGGAGCAGGCTCGCCGCCCGCCGTAGTGCGGCGAAGCGCAGCCTTCGCGGCAAGAGTTCGATTCAAACCGATGGCAACGTCACCCCAGCGCAGGCTGGGGCCTTGAGCGGCTCATGTCCTACGCTGTCACCGAGAGATCCCAGCCTTCGCTGGGATGACGAACGGTTCGACAGGGACGGATCACCTCCTAACGCGCGGCGTTACGCTCCGCGAGCAAACGATTGATCAGCATGACACGCATCGCGATCGGCTCACGATAGGATGCGCCGTTCGGCGACAGGGCCAGGGCCTTCGCCCATTCGGCCCGTGCTGCCACGAAATCGTCCGCGCGGGCATAGGCCAGCCCCAGGAAGAAGTGCGGTGCCGGATGGAGCGGCGCGACGCGAATCGCCTGTCGAAAGGCGAAGAGCGCAGGCGGCGACGGCTGGTTGCCGTCATGGGCGGCGAGCGCGGTTCCGAGCGCCGTCCATAGCATGACACTCTGCGGATAACGGTTGAGGCCACCAAGCAGCACCGTCACCGCCGCGCGCCGTTCGCCCGCCCGCGTCATCGCGTCGGCAGCGGTAAGATAGGCCGCATCGGCGGTGAACCGGCCGAGCATCCGTTCGCGCAGGTCGATCAGCGACGCATCGTCCGCCGCGAGCAGCGCGGCGGGCCGCGCCGGGCTGGCGGAAAGCGTCGGTCGCCCCTGCCAGGCATAGCCCGCCGCGCCGAGCATCAGCGCAGCGCCGACCATCGACCAGACCAGGCGGCTGACGCGCAAGGCGATCAGCGCGCCCGCCGCGACGACGGCGATCAGGGCCAGCATGACCCAGCCCATCAGCCTTGCCCCCGCTGCGATCGGCGGAAGCTCGACCGGGCGATCCATCCGCCAACGCCGAGCAGCGCCAGCGGCGCGAGCCACAGCGGCCATGTCGCGCCGCCGAGCGGCGGATCAAAGCTGACGTAATCGCCATAGCGCGCGACCAGCCAGCCGCGGATCGCCTCGGGTGTCTCGCCCGCCGCGATGCGGGCGCGGACGAGCGCGCGCATGTCGCCGGCCATGCTGGCGTCGCTGTCGGCGATCGACTGCCCCTGGCAGACGACGCAGCGCAGCGTCTCCATCAGCGCCCGCGCCCGCGCCTCTTGCGCCGGGTCGCGCAGCTGCGTGTTCGCGAGCACCGCGGGCGGAGTGGTCGGGTCGGCGAGCGCGGGCGCGGCGGCGAGCAGCAGCGCGGGCAGCGACAGGCGGCGGATCATCGCGCGTGCCTGACCGCAGCGGCGATCGCGGCGACGTCGTCGGCGCGGATGTCGCCGACGTGCTGATAGGCGATGCGCCCGCGACCATCGATCACGAAACTCTCTGGCACGCCGGACGAGCCGAGCGCGAGCTGGACGGCGCTTTGCCGGTCGTCGCCGACGCGGTCGTAGGGATCGCCGTTGCGGCGCAGGAAGTCGCCGAGCGCGGACGGGGTATCGCGGATCGCGACCGCATCGACCGGCACCCCCATCGCCTTCAGCCGCAGCAGTTGCGGCGCCTCGGCCGCGCAGGGAATGCACCAGCTGGCGAAGATGTTGAGCAGGCGCGGCTGCCCGCGGCCGAAATCGGCGCTCGACAGGCCCGGCTTGCCCGGCGCGATCGGCGGCAGCGCGAAGGCGGGCAACGGCTGCCCGATCAGCGCGGAGCGGACGGTGCGATCCGCCGGGCGCAGCAGGTTCGCCGCCACCAGCCCCACGAGCAGCGCAAAGGCGGCGAGCGGTACCCAGAGCAGCCAGCGCCGGCTCATGCCTGCGCCTCACGCAGCGCAGCGCGGCGTTCGCGACGCCAGCGGCCCACGAGCGACAATGCGCCGCCCAACGCCACCAGGCCGCCGCCAAGCCAGATCAGCGTCACGAACGGCTTCCACCACAGTCGCAGCTGCCAGCGGCCCTGCGCGTCGGGCTGACCGAGCACGGTGTAGAGCTGCCCGTCCCACAGCGTCGCGATGGCGCTTTCGCTGGTGGTGGTGACGGGGTCGGAGAAGAAGCGCGATTGCGGGCGCAGCACGAGTCGATCGCCGCCGTCGCGGCTCGCGGTCAGTCGCGCCTCGAGCGCCGACCAATTGTCGCCGATGATCGGCTTGATACCATCGAGCGTCACGCGGAACGGACCGACGTGCACGGGTTCGCCGACGCGGGCCGCGACCAGCGTTTCCGACGTGTAGGCGCTGTCGCATGCCATCCCGGCCAGGCTGACCGCGATGCCGAGGTGCGCGACGACCATGCCCCAGGTGAACAGCGGCGTCCGCCATGGCTTGCGACCGACGAGCGGCAGCACGCTGGCGACCGCGAGGCCTGCGGCGAGCGACAGGCCGAGCAGCGGCATCACCCCGAGCGGCGCGAGCACGACCAGCGCGGCACCGGTGAAGCCGGTCGCGGCGATCGGCCAGATCGTCCGGTCGAGCAACGCACCGGCCTGGTCGCGGCGCCATCGCAACAACGGGCCGACCGCCATGACGACGACGAGCGCGAGCGCGATCGGCCCCGCGGTCTTGTTGAAGAACGGCGGCCCGACCGACAGTTGCGTGCCGAAGCTCGCCGCGACCAGCGGGTAGAGCGTGCCGATCAGCACCGTGCCGAGGATGACGGAGAGCAGCAGGTTGTTGACGACGAGCCCGCCCTCGCGGCTGACGAACTCGAAGGTGTTGCCCGACCGTACCGTCCCGATCCGGCCCGCGAACAGCGCGAGCGCACCGCCGATGTAGAGCGCGAGCAGCACGAGGATGAAGGCGCCGCGCTTCGGGTCGACCGCAAAGGCGTGGACGCTGGTTAGGATGCCCGACCGCACCAGGAAGGTGCCGATCATCGACATGGAAAAGGCGACCACCGCCAGCATCACCGTCCAAGCGCGCAGGCCGTCGCGGGTCGCCAGCACGGTCACGGAATGGAGCAGCGCGGTCGCCGCGAGCCAGGGCATCAGCGAGGCGTTCTCGACCGGGTCCCAGAACCACCAGCCGCCCCAGCCGAGCTCGTAATAGGCCCAATAGGACCCTGCGGTGATGCCGAGCGTCAGGAAGATCCATGCCGCCAGCACCCAGGGCCGCATCGCGCGGGCAAAGGCGGGGCCGACGTCGCGCGTGACCAGCGCGCCGACCGCGAAGGAAAAGGCGACCGAGATGCCGACATAGCCGATGTAGAGCGTCGGCGGGTGAAAGGCGAGGCCGGGATCCTGGAGCAGCGGGTTGAGCCCCAGCCCCTCGGGCGGCGCGGGCGAGAGGCGCGCGAAGGGATTGGAGGCGAACAGCAGGAAGGCGTAGAAACCGAGCGCGATCCCCGCCTGCGCGCCGAGCGTCGCGATCAGCGTCGGTTCGGCGAGGCGCCGTTCGAGGATCGCGACGGCGGCGCCGGCGACGCCGAGGATCGTCACCCACAACAGCATCGACCCTTCGTGGTTGCCCCACGCGCCGGCGAACTTGTAGATCCACGGCTTGGCCGAATGGCTGTTCTCGACCACCAGTTTGACCGACATGTCGGAGGCGAGGAACACCGCGATCAGCGCCGCCATCGCCACCGCGGCGAGCGCGCCCTGGACGATCGCGATCGGCCGCACCGCCGCCAGCGCCTCGGCCCGGCCACGCGCGAGGCCGATCGCGGCCAGCGCCAGTTGCAGCGCGGCGAGCGCGGCGGCGAGCCAGAGCGCGGCGAGGCCGGTTTCCGCGGTCATCGTTCCAGCGTCTTCGTCTCGTGCATCTTGCCCGCGACTTCCGGCGGCATGTACTTTTCGTCGTGCTTGGCGAGCAGGTTGGTCGCGGTGAAGCTGCCGTCCGGGTTGAAATGCCCCTCGGCGACGACGCCCGACCGCTCGCGGAACAGGTCGGGGACGATGCCGGCGAAGGTGACGGGGGTGGTCGCGGCGCCGTCGCCGACGACGAAGCGCACGGTGACGCCGTCGGGGGCGCGGACGATCGATCCCGCCTGGACCATCCCGCCCAATCGCACCGCGCGGCCGAGCGGCAGGCCTTCGCGCTTCACGTCGGAGGGTGCGTAGAAGAAGGACGCCTGATCCTTGAGCGCGGACAGCGCGAGCAGCGCCGCTGCCACGACGGCGGCGACACCGAGCAGCGCGAGCGTCAGGCGTTGATGCTTGGGCTTCACTTTTCGGCGCGCCGCATCGCCAGATAGCTCGCCAGCGCCAGCACGCCCGCCGCGCCGAGCGTCACGGCATAGGCCGCGACGACGAAGGGCCAGGGGTTCATGCCCGCGCCATCCGGCGCATCCGCGCCTCCGCCTTGATCCGGGCGAGCGCGGCGCGCATCCGCATCAGCACGATGGCGGCGAACAGCAGGGTGAAACCTGCCATGGTTAAGGCGAGCGGCCACAGGATGCTGCCGGCGATACTCGACCGGGTGAGGCCGATCGACGGCCCCTGGTGCAGCGTGTTCCACCAGATCACCGAATAGCGGATGATCGGCAGCAGCGCGGTGCCGGCGATGCCGTAGAGCGCCGGGATACGCCCGTCGCCGCCGCGATCGGCGTCGGCACGGGCGAGCGCCATATAGCCGCAATAGACGAAGAACAGCAGCAGCATCGAGGTCAGCCGCCCGTCCCACTGCCACCATGTCCCCCAGGTCGGCCGCCCCCAGATCGATCCGGTGACGAGGCAGACCGCGGCGAAGGTCGCGCCCGGCAGCGCGATCGCGCGCGCCGCGAAGTGGCTGAGCGGATGCCGCCAGACGAGGAAGGCGATGCTGCTGATCGCGATGCCGCTCCATCCGCCCATGCCGAGCCATGCGGCGGGCACGTGGATGTAGAGGATGCGCACCGTCTCGCCCTGGAGATAGTCGGGTGGGGTCTGCGTCAGCCCGGCCCAGCAGCCGATCGCGAGCA
>JBKBTU010000111.1:0-5700 GCA_046290715.1 Sphingomonas sp.
GAGGAAGCGGTCGAGCGGGGGCGCGCGCTTGGCGTCGATCGCGGCGATCAGATTGCGCGCCGAAACTTCCGCCCAGCGCTCGCGCGCGAGCAGCCGCTCCTCGGTCAGGCGATAGATGTCGGCAGGCGCGTCGATCAGCCCGTCGCGGAAGAAGCTTTCGATGTTGGTGATGCCCAGCCCCTCGATGTCGAGCGCGTGGCGCGAGGCGAAATGGCGCAGGCGCTCGACACGCTGCGCGGGGCAGATCAGCCCGCCCGAGCAGCGGAAGTCGACCTCGCCCGGCTCGCGCTCCGCGGCCGAGCCGCATTCGGGGCAGTGGGTGGGGAAGGGCCAGGGCGTGCGTGCCTCGTCGCGCGACAGGTTCTCGACGATCTGCGGGATGACGTCGCCCGCGCGTTGCAGCACGACGCGGTCGCCGGGCTGCACACCGAGCCGCCCGATCTCGTCGGCGTTGTGCAGCGTCGCGTTGGTGACGACGACCCCGCCGACCGTCACCGGCTCAAGCCGCGCGACCGGCGTGAGCTTGCCGGTGCGGCCGACCTGGATGTCGATCGCCTTCAGCGTCGTCTGCGCGCGCTCGGCTGGAAACTTGTGCGCGATCGCCCAGCGCGGCGCCTTGGCGACCTGCCCCAGCCGCGCCTGCCAGTCGAGGCGGTCGACCTTGTAGACGACGCCGTCGATATCGAAGGGCAGGTCGGCGCGGCAGGCCTCGATCGCGCGATAGGCGGCGAGGGCGTCCGCCACGCTCCCGGTGCGGGTGAAGCCGTCCGCGATCGCGAGGCCCCAGCTGCGGATCGCCTCGACCACCCCGCTCTGCGTATCCGCGGGCAAAGCGGAGGTTTCGCCCCAGCCGTGCGCGAAGAAGCGGAGCGGGCGGCTGGCGGTGACCGCAGCGTCCTTCTGGCGCAACGATCCGGCGGCGGCGTTGCGCGGATTGGCGAACTGTCGTGCCTTGGCGGGGTCGCTCGCCTCTTCGAGCAGGCGGCGGTTGAGCGCGGCGAAATCGGCCTTGGCCATATAGACCTCGCCGCGGATCTCGAACACCGCGGGTGCCTCGCCATGCAGGCGCTCCGGAATGTCGGCGATCGTGCGGACGTTGGCGGTGACGTCTTCGCCGGTCGTGCCGTCGCCGCGGGTCAGCGCCTGGACCAATGCGCCGCCTTCATAGCGCAGCGAACAGGACAGGCCGTCGATCTTCGTCTCTGCGGTCAGCGCGACCGGTTCGTCGTCGGCGAGGCGCAGGAAGCGGCGCACGCGGGCGACGAACTCGGCGACCTCGTCGTCCGAGAAGGCATTGTCGAGGCTCATCATCGGCCGGGCATGCGCCACCTTGGCGAGGTGGCCGGCCGGGGCCGCACCGACGAGGCGGCTCGGCGAATCGGCGCGGACGAGATCGGGAAACGCGGCTTCGAGCGCCGCATTGCGACGGACCAGGGCGTCATAGTCCGCGTCCGATATCTCCGGCGCGTCCTGCGTGTGGTACAGGCGGTTATGGTGGGCAATCGTCGCGGCGAGCGCTTCCAGCTCGGCGGCGGCCTGTTGCGGCGTCTCGGGCAGGTCGGTCATTCGGGCGGGGTAGGGGAGAGGCGGGGCGTCGGGCAAGCGCGAGGCGCATGTCGCTCCGATCGGGGGGCGTTTTTCCTCAGGCCGGGTGAACCAAGCGCATCGCCGAAGGGTTTCTTCGTCGAGCCTTCCGGGAGACACGCGCCATGACCGATTCCACCAGCCGTCGCGATCTGTTCAAGGGCGCCGCCGTCGCGGGCGTCGCTGCCGCGGCCGCTCCCGCCTTCGCGCAAAGTCCGGCGGGTGGCGGCAAGCCCGCCGATCCCCAGACCCGCTACACCAGGACGCCGTTTCCGGAACAGCGGCAGAAGTGGCCGGCGCTCCAGCGCGACATGAAGCCCGTGCCGGACAGCGGCGAGACGAGCTACCGCGGCTCCGGGCGCCTGGCGGGCCTCAAGGCGCTGGTCACCGGCGGCGATTCGGGCATCGGCCGCGCCGCGGTGATCGCCTTCGCGCGCGAGGGCGCCGACGTCGCGATCAATTACTATCCGACCGAAGAGCCGGACGCGCAGGACGTCGCGCGCCTGCTGCGTGCCGAGGGGCGCAAGGTGGTCCTGATCCCCGGCGACCTGACCGACGAAAAATTCTGCCGCGACCTGATCGCGCGCGCCAATCGCGAACTCGGCGGCCTCGACATCCTCGTCAACAATGCCGCCTATCAGCAGTCGAAGGCGTCGATCGCCGAGATCAGCGCCGAGCAGTTCGACCGGACGATGAAGACCAACCTCTATGCGATGTTCCATCTCTCCAAGGCCGCGATCCCGCTGATGAAGCCGGGGTCGACGATCATCAATACCGCCTCCGTCAATTCGGTGATGCCCGAGGAAGAGCTGCTCGACTATGCGACGACCAAGGCGGGCATCCTGATCTTCACCAAGGCGCTCGCCAAGCAGGTGGCGAAGCAGGGCATCCGCGTAAATGCGGTGGCGCCCGGTCCGATCTGGACGCCGTTGCAGGTCGCCGGCGGACAGCTGCCGGGCAAGATGGGCGAATTCGGGCAGGATACGCCGCTCGGCCGGGCCGGTCAGCCGGCGGAGCTCGCGGGGTTGTACGTGACGCTCGCCGATCCGACGATCAGCTTCACCACCGGCAGCGCGGTCGGCGCGAACGGGGGGACGGGGGCGCTCTGACCGCCGGCCGTCCTGCACTCACCCTCACCCTGCGCCGCCTTCGGCGTCTATCCCTCTCCCGGCGGGAGAGGGAGGGAGGCGCGAAGCGCCGGAAGGTGAGGGTCGTTCCTGAGCGGTTACGCCGTCTCCAGCAACCGTTCCGCCTGCGCACGTGCCTCGTCGGTCACCGTCGCACCCGACAGCATCCGCGCGATCTCCTCGCGACGCTCCGCTTCGCCGAGCACGCGCACGCCGGTGCGGGTCACCGTGCCGTCGTGGCTCTTGGCGATCAGCAGGTGTTCCGCACCGCGCGCGGCGACCTGCGGCGAGTGGGTGACGACGAGCAGCTGGGTATGGCCAGCGAGCCGCGCCAGCCGCTCGCCGATCGCGCTCGCGACCGCACCGCCGACGCCGCGATCGATCTCGTCGAAGATCATCGTTGCCGCGCCGCCTTCCTCGGCGAGCGCGACCTTGAGCGCGAGGATGAAGCGGGACAATTCGCCGCCCGAGGCGATCTTGGCGAGCGGCGCGAACGGCGCGCCGGGGTTGGTCGCGATCTCGAACTCGACGCGGTCCTTGCCGTGTGCCGACCAGCCGTCGGCACCCACCGGCACGACGACGGTGCGGAAGCGTGCAGCGTCGAGCTTCAACGGTGCCAGCTCGCCCGCCACCGCCGCATCGAGCCGCTCGGCGGCGGCATGGCGTCGTTGCGACAGGATGTCGGCGGCGGCGTCGAAATCGGCACGTGCTGCGGCGGCGGCGGCTTCGAGGAGGGCGATGCCGTCCTCTCCCGCCTCCAGCCGGTCGAGCCGCTCGCGCAGATCGTCCGTCAGCCGGGCGAGGTCGTCCGGCTGCACGCGGTGCTTGCGGGCCATGCCGCGCAACTCGAACAGCCGCGCCTCGTCCTCCTCCAGCGCGCGCGGATCGAAGGCGAGCGCGCGCCGCGCCTCCGCGAGCTGCTCTTCGGCCGCGGACGCCTCGATCACCGCGCGATCGATCGCCGCGAGCGCCTCGCCGAGCGCGGGATGATCCTCGGCGATTCGCTCGAGCACGCGCGCCGCCTGGCGCAGTTGGGCGAGGCCGCCATCCGACCCCTCCAGATAATCGTCGATCGCGGCGAGTTCGCCGGCGATCTTCTCGGCGCGCTGCATCCCGCGGCGCTTGTCCGCCAGCGCCTCTTCCTCGCCCGGTTCGGCGGCAAGCGCGGTCAGTTCGCCGACCGCATGCTCTAGCCACTCGCGGTCGCGCGCCGCGGTCTCGATCTCGGCGCGCGCGGCCTCCAGCTTGATATCGGCCGCGCGCAGCGCCGCCCAGGCGCGGGCGGTATCGCCGGGATCGACGCGGCCGAACGTGTCGAGCAGCGCGCGGTGGCCACGCGGATTTAGCAGGCCGCGGTCGTCGTGCTGGCCGTGGATCTCGACCAGCATCGGCGCCATCTCGCGCAGCAGCGCCGCGCCGACCGGCTGGTTGTTGACGAACCCGCGGCTGCCGCCGTCCGCCTTGACGATGCGGCGCACGATCAGCGGCTCGCCCGGCTCGATCTCGACGCCATTGTCGTCGAGCAGCGCGGCGAGGGGGCCGACGGGGGGATCGAAGGTCGCGGTGACCACCGCCTGCGTGGCGCCATGGCGGACGAGCCCGCTTTCGCCCCGTCCGCCGAGTGCCAGCCCGAGCGCGTCGAGCAGGATCGACTTGCCCGCGCCCGTCTCCCCGGTCAGCACGTCGAGCCCGGCGCCGAATTCGAGGTCAAGCGCCTCGATCAACACCACATCGCGAATGGAAAGCGCAGTGAGCATCGCCGCCGATATAGCGCGCGATACGCGGATGTTGATCCTTAAATGTTCCGGCGGCGAGCGAATTTGCTCCCCGCCGTGGGAGGGCGGGGCCGCCCCCTCAGGTCGTCGGCGTCTCGGTGCTCGGCACCGGAGCGCCCGTCGTGCCGCCGCTCGGCGCCACCGGGGTCGGCGTGCCCGGCGCTTCCGCCTTGGGCGTCGCGGTGCCGGTGCCCGGCAGCGAGGCGTTCTGCGCGCCCGGCGTCCCGGCGGGGATGATCGGCTGGCCCGGCGCGAGCGGCGCGGCCGGCGTGTAGGGATGCTCCTGCATCAGCTTGTAGGCGTGGTTGTACCAGTCGCTGCCCGGATAGTTGGCGCCGAGCACCGCCGTCGCCTTCTGCGCCTCGCCCGGCACGCCGAGTGCGAGGTAGCTCTCGGTCAGCCGCATCAGCGCCTCGGGCGTGTGCGTCGTCGTCTGGTACTTGTCGATCACGGTACGGAAGCGCAGCGTCGCCGCCAGCCACTGGCCGCGGGTCTCATAGAAGCGCCCGATCTCCATCTCCTTGCCGGCGAGGTGATCGTTGACGAGGTCGATCTTGAGCCGCGCGTCGGAGGCGTAGCGGGTGTTGGGATAGCGGCGCGTCAGCTCGCCGAGCGCGTTCAGCGCCTGCAGCGTGATCTTCTGGTCGCGCGTCACGTCGCGGATCTGCTCGTAATAGGAGAGCGCGACGAGGTAATAAGCGTAGGGCGCGTCGCGGTTGCCGGGGTGGACGGACAGGAAGCGCTGCGCCGACTGGATGCTCTCGGTATAGTCGCGATTGAGGTAATAGCTGAACGCGCTCATCAGCTGCGCGCGCCGCGCCCAGATCGAATAGGGGTGCTGGCGTTCGACCTCGTCGAACAGGATCGCCGCCTCCTTGTAGCGCCCCTGGTCGAGGCGCTTGCGCGCCGTCGAATAGAGCGTGCCCACGTCGCGCGCGACATAGGGCAGGTCGGACTTCCCGCGGTTGCGGGCGCATCCCGCGATCGGAAGCGCGAGGACGGCGATCAGCGCTGCGGCAAGCGCCTTGGACTGTGGGGTACGCATCGGCTAAGGCTCTTAGCGTAAGCCCGGCCTCGCGAACAATCCCTTCCGTGGCGGCCGGGCGCAATGGTTACGACCTCGAAAGGACCCGCATGCCTGCCACGCTGCTTCATACCCATCGCGTCGAAAAGCCGTGGGGCCGGCACGACCTCGGCTTCGGCTTCGACGATGC
>JBKBTU010000111.1:5799-8274 GCA_046290715.1 Sphingomonas sp.
ACCGGAGGGCGGCGAGCCGGTGGGTGAGATCTGGTTCCAGGAACCGGGCGACACGACCCCGGATCTGCTCATCAAATACCTTTTCACGGGGCAGAAGCTTTCCGTCCAGGTCCATCCCGACGACGAGCAGGCGCACGCCCGCGGCCTGCCGCGCGGCAAGGACGAATGCTGGACGATCCTCGCCGCGCGCCCCGATTCGACGATCGCCCTCGGCCCCAAGGCACCGATCGACGCCGACACGCTGCGGCGCGACGCGCAGGACGGCAGCATCGAGGGCGATCTCGACTGGGTGCCGGTCAAGGCGGGCGATTTCTATTACGCCCCCTCGGGCACGATCCACGCGATCGGCGGCGGGCTGACCTTGATCGAGGTGCAGCAGAACAGCGAGACGACCTATCGCCTCTACGATTACGGCAGCGACCGCGAGTTGCACCTCGATGACGGCATCGCGGTGTCGCACCTGACGCCGTACCAGCCGATCGTCTCGCCGGGCGCGGCGGGCGAGGGCCGCGACATCCTCGTCGAAGGACCCAAGTTCGTGCTGGAGCGCTGGTCGGCGGGCGAGCGCGCGGTGGCGCTGGCGGAGGGGCAGACCGGCTGGCTGGTGCCGATCACCGGGTCGGGAGAGGTCGCGGGCGTCGCCTTCAAGGCCGGCGAATGCGTCACCGTCACCGGCACCGAGACGGTCACGACGAGCGGCGACGCCGATCTGCTGTTCGCCTATCCCGGCACGCGCCGGCTCTGAGGCGGCATCGTAACGTTTTGTGAACCGCGGCGCATGCTGGGAAAGGGTTAACCTCCGGGGTCTACCAGCTTCCGGCATGCTCCGCGTCCTCACGCTCTCGTCGCTCTTCCCGGATGCCAGCCGGCCGAACTTCGGCATCTTCGTGGAGCGGCAGACGGCGGGCCTGGCGGCGTCGGCCGGCGTCGAGGTGCGCGTGGTGGCACCGATAGGGTTGCCGCCGGGACCGCTCGCGCTGTTGCAGCATGCCGACAGGCTCCGGTTGCCGGCGCGGGAGACGTGGCGCGGGCTCGATGTCCATCGCCCGCGCTTCACCAACATCCCGGGTGTCGCGGGACGGTGGCATCCCTTTCACCTGCAACGCGCGCTCGAGCCGCTGCTCGACGGCATCCGCGACGTCTTTCCCTTCGACGTGATCGACGCCTCGTTCTTCTTCCCCGACGGTGTCGCCGCGGTCGCGCTCGGTCGCCGCTACGGCGTGCCGGTATCGATCAAGGCACGTGGCGCGGATATACACCTTTGGGGCCGGGCACCAGCGACCGGGGCGCAGGTCGTGGCGGCGGGTCGCGCGGCCGACGGCCTGCTCGCGGTCAGCGGTGCGATGCGCGACGACATGATCGCGCTCGGCATGCCGGCGGAGTCGATTCGCGTACATCACACCGGCGTCGATCTCGATCGGTTTCGCCCACTGGGCCGGACGGCGGCCAAGGCGGCGCTCGGCATCGCCGGGCCGCTGGTGGTGTCGCTCGGCGCGCTCATCCCGCGCAAGGCGCACCATATCGCGCTCCAGGCGGTCGCGGCGCTGCCCGGTGTCACCCTGGCGATCGCGGGCGAGGGACCGGAGCGCCAGCGGTTGCTGGCGGAGGCACGCGATCTCGGCGTCGCCGACCGGGTCCGCCTGCTCGGCGCGGTACCGCATGCGCAGATCCCGGCGCTGCTCGCGGCAGCCGACGTGATGGCGCTCGCCTCCACGTCGGAAGGTCTCGCCAATGCCTGGATCGAGGCACTTGCCTGCGGAACGCCGATCGTCATCTCGGCGGCGGGCGGCGCAGCGGAGGTCGTCACCTCGCGCGAAGCGGGCCGCATCGTCGCGGGCAATGCCCCCAATTTCGCGGTGGCGATCGCCGAACTGCTCGCCGCGCCGCCGCCGCCTGCGGCGGTCCGGGCGACGGCGGAGCGGTTCACGTGGCAGGCGAACAGCGAAGCCCTCGTCGCGCACCTGTCGTCGCTCGTCGCGGCCGGCGCGCGCGACCCCGGTCGCCGTCAGGCGTCGAGGGGATAGAGCGCGGCGCCGATGATCCGGCCCTCGCCGCGCAGCACGCCCCAGGCGCGCGCGGCGGCGCGGCTGTCCATCGCCTCGACACCGATCTCGCGCGCCTCGAGCGCTCGCACCAGCGCTACCGGCGGACGCACCAAGGTGGCACCCGTGCCGAGCAGGATGAACTCGGGTCGCAGGTCGATCAGCGGCTGCAGCGCCGCCTCGTCGAGCGTGTCGAGCGGCGGCGCGACGAAGTCGGCGGCGGCGTCCGGGGTCAGCAGCAGCGCACGATAGACCGCATCGTCGACGCGGAAACCGTTGCCGACGAAGCCGCGGACGATCGGCCCGCCGTTGCCCTGCTGTTCGCGCTCCATCCGCATGCGCGTCAGCGTTCGCGGGGGGCGACCCGCTCCGCATTGTCGATCCCGCCGCGCTTCGGCTTGTCGGCGGCAGGCTCCGCGCGAAGGCCGAGCGT
>JBKBTU010000112.1:0-5563 GCA_046290715.1 Sphingomonas sp.
GAGCGCGGCGAGGCTGACGACCGACCAGGCGATGGCGAGAATGATGCAGGGCAGGAAGCGGTCGAGCCCGGTCACCTGCGTGTTGGCGTACATCACCTGCGGGAAGGCGATCAGCACCGCACTCGCCGCGATCGACATGACGAAGGCGACCGCCAGCGCGTCCCAGACGACGCAGACGTGCGGCTGATCCGACGCCGACAGCGCCTGCGCGAGCCCGCGCTTGAGGCCGAGCGTCGCGACCAGCGCGGCGAGCTCGACCACCACGACCGCGAGCGCGAAGCGGCCGACGAGCTCCGGGCCATAGAGGCGCCCGGCGATGAACAGGAACGGGATGCGCGCGGCGAGGCGCAGCACGAAACCGGCGATATTGGTGCGCCCGCCCTTGGCGAGTGCGTCGATGTCCTTGCTTTCGGTCACGGGTGGACGATCGAGAGGACGCCGCACCCACCCTCACCCAGCGGCGCTGCGCGCCTATCCCTCTCCCATCGGGAGAGGGAGGGAGCGGCATAGCCGCGAAAGGGTGAGGGTGGGCGCAGGACGGCCAAGATCAATGCGCCGCCCCCCAGCTCGCGCCGACGCCGATCTCGATCCCCAGCGGCACCGACAGCGTCACAGCGGGCGCGGCGGCTTCCGCCATCACCCGCTCGATTACCGGCCGGGCCGCGGCGACGTCGCCCTCCGGCAGTTCGAACACGAGTTCGTCGTGCACCTGGAGCAGCATCTGCACGTCCGGCAGCCCGGCGGCGAGCAAAGCCGGTTCCATCCGCACCATCGCGCGCTTGATGATGTCGGCGCTGGTGCCCTGGATCGGCGCGTTGATCGCGGCGCGCTCGGCGCCCTGGCGCTCGTGCTGCACCTTGCTGGAAATGCGCGGGAAGTGCGTCTTGCGGCCGAACAGCGTGGTGGTGAAGCCGCGCTGGCGGACGCTCTGCGTCGTCTCGGCGATATAGGTCTTGATGCCGGGAAAGCGGTCGAAATAGCGATCGATCATCGCCTGCGCCTCGTCCGCCGAGATGTCGAGCCGGCCGGCAAGGCCCCATCGACTGATGCCGTAGAGGATCGCGAAGTTGATCGTCTTGGCGCTCGCCCGCGTGTCGCGGTTGACCTCGCCGAACAGCTCCTGCGCGGTCAGGCTGTGGATGTCGTCGCCATTGGCGAACGCCTCGCGCAGCTGCGGCACGTCGGCCATGTGCGCCGCCAGACGCAGCTCGATCTGCGAATAGTCGGCGGCGAGGATGACGTTGCCGGGCTCGGCGACGAAGGCGTCGCGGATTTGCCGCCCCACCTCGGTGCGGATCGGGATGTTCTGCAGGTTCGGCTCGGTCGAGGACAGGCGCCCGGTCTGCGCGCCGGTCAGCGAATAGCTCGTGTGGACGCGGCCGGTGCGCGGGTTGATCTCGTTCTGCAGCGCGTCGGTATAGGTGTTCTTGAGCTTGGTCAGCTGGCGCCAGTCGAGCACGCGCGCGGCGATCTCCGCGCCGGGCGAATCCCCTCCCGCAGATTTGTCGGCGGCGATCCGCTCCAGCTCGTTGACGTCGGTCGAGTAGACGCCGCTCTTGCCCTTGCGGCCACCCTTGATGCCCATCCGCTCGAACAATACATCGCCCAGCTGCTTGGGGCTGCCGATGGTGAAGGGCGCACCGGCAAGACCGTGGATCACCGTCTCCAGGCTTGCGATCTGGCCGCTGAACTCCGCCGACAGCGCAGACAGGCGCTCGGAATCGACCTTGATGCCGCGCGTCTCCATCCGCGCGATCACCGGCACCAGCGGCCGGTCGACCATCTCGTAGACGCGCGTCGCGCCCTCGGCGGGCAGCCGCGCCTTGAATCGCTTCCACAGGCGATAGGTGACGTCGGCGTCCTCGGCGGCGTAGCGCGTCGCGGATTTCAGGTCGACCTCGTGGAAGCCGCGCTGCGACTTGCCGGTGCCGACCACGTCCTTGAAGGCGATGCAGCTGTGCGACAGGTGCGTCGCGGCGAGCTCGTCCATGCCATGGCCGTGGAGGCCTGCGTCGAGGTCGAAGCTCATCACGATCGTGTCGTCGTGCGGCGCCACGCCGATCCCGCACAAGCCGAGCACGATCATGTCGAACTTGAGATTGTGGCCGATCTTGAGAACGGAAGGATCCTCGCACAAGGTCTTCAGCCGCGCGAGCGCCTCGGCCCGCTCGATCTGCACCGGCACCTCGGCGAGCAGGTCGCTGCCGCCATGGCCGAGCGGGATGTAGCAGGCGCGGTTGGCGCCCAATGCCAGGCTGACGCCGACCAGATCGGCGCGCGTCGCGTCGGTGCCGGTCGTCTCGGTATCGATCGCGACCCAGCCCTGATGCTGCGCCGCCGCCACCCAACGGTCGAGTGCGTGCGTCTCGACGACGGTCTCATAGGCATCGTGCTCGCACGGCGGGTCCGCCTCGAACGGCACGTCGGCGGGTTCCTCGACGGGCGCGTCGGCGACCTGCCCGAGCCGGGCGAGCAACGTCTTGAAGCCGTGATGCTCCAGAAACGCGCGCAAGGGGGCATCGGGGATGCCCTGCAACGCCAGCTCCTCGAGCGGATGCTCGAGCGGCACGTCGCAGGCGAGCGCGACCAGCTTGCGGGACAGGCGCGCCGCCTCGGCATGCTCGATCAGATTGTCGCGCAGCTTGCCCTTCTTCATGGCGGGCGCCGCGGCCAGCACCGCCTCGACGTCGCCATGCTCCTGGATCAGCTTCGCCGCGGTCTTGGGGCCGACGCCCGGCACGCCCGGCACGTTGTCGACCGCATCGCCCATCAGCGCGAGCACGTCGCCGAGCTGTTCAGGCCCCACGCCGAACTTCTCGACCACCGCCTCGGCGCCGAGCCGGCGGTTGTTCATCGTGTCGTAGAGGTCGAGGCCCGGCTCGATCAGCTGCATCAGGTCCTTGTCGGAACTGACGATCGTCACCTGCCACCCCTGCGCCAGCGCCGCCTTGGCGTAGCTCGCGATCAGGTCGTCCGCCTCCCAGCCCTCCTCCTCGATGCAGGGCAGCGAGAAGGCGCGGGTAGCGTCGCGGATCATCGGGAATTGCGGAACCAGATCCTCAGGGGGAGGGGGACGGTGCGCCTTGTACTGATCGTACATCTGATTGCGGAAGGTCGACGACGACTTGTCGAGGATGACCGCCATATGGGTCGGCCCCTCCGCCTTGTGCAGCTCGTCGGCGAGCTTCCACAGCATGGCGGTATAGCCATAGACCGCCCCCACCGGCTCGCCGTGCCGGTTGGTGAGCGGCGGCAGCCGGTGATAGGCACGGAAGATATAGCCCGAGCCGTCGACGAGATAGAGATGAGGCATCGCCGCTGCCGTTTAGCGGATCGGCCGGGTGGCACCAACCGATCCTTGTCCAGGCGGCAAGCTTTGGGGGAGTGTGGCTTTTGTGACACAAGGGGCCTCTCCAACCCTCCGTTCGCGCCGAGCGTGTCGAAGCACGGGTCTCAACACGGACGCGGCCGGTCATGGCAACCCGCCCTGCGACAGGCTCAGCGCGAACGGGATTAGGAGGGTTGGCCCCCCGCGTAATCCGCCACCGCCGCCGCGACCGACTGGATCAGTTGCTGGCGCTCGCGGATCGGGCGTCGGCTGTCGCCGATCATCACGGCGATGGCGTAGCGGCGGCCGTCGGGCGCGGTGAGCAGGCCGACGTCGTTGAAGCCGGCGTTGCGGCTGCCGAGGTCCTGGCCGGTGCCGGTCTTGTGCGCGATCTTCCACCCCGCGGGCAGCGCGGCGCGCAGCCGGGCGCGACCGGTCACCGAGGCGCCCATCGTGTCGAGCAGGATGCGCGTCGAGGTTTCGGTGAACAGCTCGCCGCGGGCGAGGCGGGCGATCGCATCGGCGATGGCGAGCGGTGCGGCGCCGTCGGGCGGATCGTTGACATAGGCGTCGAGCGCCGCGGCGCGCACCGCCGGATCGAGCCGCGATCGCGCGGCCTCGAACGCGCCGCCCTGCGCCATCGCCTGGTTCCAGGTGAGCCCGGCGGTCCGGGATTGCAGCAGCCGCTCGCCGGGGCCGAAGCGGATGTCGCCCAGTTGCTTGCGCTCGATCATCGCGCGCACCGCGGCGGGGCCGCCGACGTAGGTGAGCAGCCGGTCGTTGGCGGTGTTGTCGCTATGCGTCAGCGCGCGGGTGAGCAGTTCGCCGACCGTGGTGTGATACCCGTCGCCCTTCACCAGCATCGCGATCGGCTGGTGGAAGAGGGTGAGATCTTCAGCCCGGACCACCACCGGATCGTCGAGCCGCGCCTTGCCCTGGTCGCGCAGGTCCATGAGGGTCATCGCGACCCACAATTTGCTCACCGACTGCTGCGGCAGGCGCTGGCGCGCGCCCGGCGAGGCGACCGTCCAGCCTTCGTCGACCGCGCGGATGGCGATGCCGAACTTGCCCTCGAAGTTGCGGGAAAGTTCATCGATCGTCGCGGTGAGGCGCGCCGGCGCGACGCGGTGCGCCGGCGGCGCGGCGGCGGGGATAGGGATCGACACCGCGACCGGCGGCGAGACGGTCGGGGCGGGGCCGCTGCCGTTGGGGCGCGAGGTCGACCCGCAGCTGGCGAGCAGCGCGCAGCTTCCGGCCATGAGGAAAGATCGGGCCGCACGGCCGCACGCTGTCATACTGTGGCTGAGGTCCCGCTTGGCAACGCCGGCGATCCTTAACCGCGGAACCGGCGGCGGAAACCGGCAGGCCGGCGTGCTGCGACGAAGCGCGGCTGCGGCGCGGCGAGTTGCGCAACGCAACATCGCGCGTCCCCGACCGTTGACCCGGCCTTCGATCGTAACGGGACGAGCACCAATGGCGGAGATGACCAGCGACGCGTTCGTGAGCCGGCTGAAGGCGTGGGGCGTCACCCGCATCTACGGCTATTCGGGCGACGGCATCAACGGCGTGCTCGGCGCGCTGCAACGCGCGGAAAAGGCGGGGGACGGCATCGAGTTCATCCAGGTCCGCCACGAGGAGATGGCGGCGTTCATGGCGACCGCGCACGCCAAGTTCACCGGCGAGATCGGCGTCTGCCTATCGACCGGCGGCCCCGGCGCGACGCACCTGCTGACCGGGCTGTACGATGCCAAGCTCGACCATGCGCCGGTCTTCGCGATCGCGGGGCAGGCGGAGACGACGGTGCGCGGCGCCAGCTACCAGCAGGAACTCAACCTCGACCGCCTGTTCGCCGACGTCGCCGACTATGTGCAGGAGGTGGGCGCGCCCGCGCAGATGCGCCACGTCACCGACCGCTCGATCCGCGTCGCGGTCGCGGGCAACGGCGTCGGCGTGATCGTGCTGCCCAAGGACGTGCAGGACGAGCCTTACGAAGAGCCGAAGGTCGCGCACGGCTTCACCCGCTCCGGGGTGGGCTACAGCCGCCCGCGCATGGTACCGCAACCCGCCGACCTCGCCCGCGCCGCGGAGGTGCTCAACGCGGGAAGCAAGGTCGCCATCCTGATCGGAGCGGGCGCGCGCGAGGGCGCGGATGAGGTCGTGCGGATCGCCGAACTGCTCGGCGCGGGCGTCGCCAAGGCGCTGCTCGGCAAGGACGTGCTGCCCGACGACCTGCCT
>JBKBTU010000112.1:5661-8239 GCA_046290715.1 Sphingomonas sp.
CTTCGTCACCGGCGCGATCGGGCTGCTTGGCACCAAGCCGTCCTGGGACCTGATGCAGGGCGCCGACACGCTGCTGATGATCGGCACGGGCTTCCCCTGGGCCGAGTTCCTGCCAGCGGACGGCAAGGTGCGTGCGGTGCAGATCGACGTCGACGCGAGCATGCTCGGCCTGCGTTACCCGACCGAGGTCAACCTGCACGGCGGCGCCAAGGAGACGCTGGAGGCGCTGATCCCGCTGATCCGCGCCAAGCCGGATCGCAGCTGGCGCGAGGGGATCGAGGCGGGCGTCGCCGACTGGTGGCGGACGCTGGAGGCGCGCGCGCTCGCCGAGGCGAAGCCGGTCAACCCGCAGCGCGTGGTGTGGGAGATGTCGCCGCGGCTTCCCGCCGACGCGATCGTCACCTCCGACAGCGGATCGTGCTGCAACTGGTTCGCGCGCGATTACCGGGTGCAGCGCGGCCAGCGCTGCTCGCTGTCGGGCGGCCTCGCCTCGATGGGCGCGGCGGTGCCGTACGCGATCGGCGCCAAGTTCGCCTTTCCGGAGCGGCCGGTGGTGGCGCTGGTCGGTGACGGGGCGATGCAGATGAACAACCTCGCCGAGATGATCACCGTCCAGAAATACTGGCAGCGCTGGGCCGACCCGCGCTTCGTCGTCTGCGTCTTCAACAACGAGGACCTGAACGAGGTGACGTGGGAGCAGCGTGTCATGGAGGGCAATCCGCGCTTCCCCACCACGCAGGACCTGCCCGACGTGCCTTACGCCCGCTTTGCCGAGCTAATCGGGCTGAAGGGCATCTTCGTCGACCGGCCGCAGGATCTGGGCGCGGCGTGGGAGGCGGCGCTCGCCGCGGACCGGCCGGTGATCCTGGAGGTCAAGACCGATCCCGAGGTCGCACCGCTGCCGCCGCACCTGACGCTCGCCGAGGCGAAGGCGTTCATGACGTCGATGGCCAAGGGCGACCGCGGCGCCGGGCGGGTCCTCGCGGACACCGCGCGGCAGCTGTTCAAGGAGGTGACGGGGTAGGGCGTCGCCCTCACCCTCACCCTCTCGCCGCCTTCGGCGTCTTCTTCCTCTCCCACCGGGAGAGGGAGGGAGCGGCGCAGCCGCGGAAGGGTGAGGGTGATGCGCTGTCTAAGGCACCAGCACCGTATCCACCGCCTCCGCCAGCATGCCGGGATAATCGAGCGTATAGTGCAGCCCGCGGCTCTCGTGCCGGTGCAGCGCCGATCGCACGATCAGCTCCGCGGTCTGGAGCAGGTTGCGGAGCTCGATCAGGTCGGGCGTCACGCGAAAATGGCCGTAATAATCGGCGACCTCCTCGGTCAGCATCTGGATGCGGTGCTGTGCGCGTTCCAGCCGCTTGGTGGTGCGCACGATGCCGACGTAGTTCCACATGAAGCGCCGGATCTCGGTCCAGTTCTGCTTGATCACCACCTCTTCGTCCGAATCGGTGACGCGGCTTTCGTCCCACGGCCGGATCACCGGCACCGGCGGCAGCGCGTCCCAGTGCGCGGCGATATGGTCCGCGCACGCCTTGCCGAAGACGAAGCATTCGAGCAGCGAGTTGGAGGCGAGCCGGTTGGCGCCGTGCAGCCCGCTCTCGGTGCATTCCCCCGCGGCATAGAGGCCGGGCAGGTCGGTGCGCCCGTCGCGGTCGATGACGATCCCGCCGCAGGTGTAATGCTGCGCCGGCACCACCGGGATCGGCTGGCGCGTCATGTCGATGCCGAGCCCGAGCAGCTTTTCGTAGATGTTGGGGAAATGGCCGCGGACGAAGTCGGCGGGCTGGTGGCTGATGTCGAGGTGGACGCAGTCCAGGCCGTAGCGCTTGATCTCGGCGTCGATCGCGCGCGCCACCACGTCGCGCGGCGCCAGCTCCATCCGCTCGGCGTCGTAATAGCTCATGAAGCGCTTGCCCGTGGTCGGGTTGATCAGTCGCCCGCCCTCGCCGCGCACCGCCTCGGTGATCAGGAAGTTCTTGACCTCGAGATGGTAGAGGCAGGTCGGGTGGAACTGCATCATCTCCATGTTGGAGACGCGGCAGCCCGCGCGCCACGCCATCGCGATCCCGTCGCCCGTCGCGCCGCGCGGCGCGGTGGAGAAGAGGTAGGTACGCCCCGCGCCGCCGGTGGCGAGGATCGTCGCCTTGGCGGTGTGGAGGTTGACGCGCCCGGTGCCGCGATCGACCGCATAGACGCCCCAGACGTTGCCCGCGCCCGAATAACGCTGCTCGTGGCGGCTGGTGGCGAGGTCGATCGCGACCTGGTCGGGGATCAGCGTGATGTTGGGATGCGCTTCGGCGGCGCGCTGCAGCGCCTCCTGCACCGCCCAGCCGGTCGCGTCGGCGACATGGACGATGCGGCGATGCGAATGGCCGCCCTCGCGGGTGAGGTGCAAGGCATTGCCGTCGGTCGCGAAGGGCACGCCGAGCGCGGTCAGCCGCTCGATCGCGGCGGGCGCGCCCTCGACGACATATTCCACCACGTCGCGGTCGTTGAGCCCGGCGCCCGCGACCATCGTGTCCTCGACATGATGTTCGAAGGTGTCGCCGGGTTCGAGAACGGCGGCGATCCCGCC
>JBKBTU010000113.1:0-8202 GCA_046290715.1 Sphingomonas sp.
CGCTGTCGGCCAGGATATGCGCCACCTGCGCCCGGCGCAGCGCGGGATTGACCGGTACGTGGACCAGCCCCGCGCGCGCCGCCGCGAGCGGCATCACGCAGGCGAGCGCGGTCTTGGGCAGCCACGTCGCCACCCGCGCGCCCGCGGCGAGCCCGCGTCCGGCGAGCCAGCCCGCGACGCTCGCTACCGCCGCCTCGACCTCGGCATAGCTCCAGGTCCGCGCGCGCTCGATCAGCGCGGGTGCCTGCGCCCGCCCGCGCAGCAGGTGGTCGAGCGGCTGGGGGACGGGATCGGGCGGCAGCATGGCCCCTCATAGCCTCACCCCGTTGCCGAATGCAGCCCCAGCCTCTAACGCGTCGCGAACCGCAACCGATCAGGGCCGCCGCTTTGCTTCCCGAAGGCTATTCCACCGTCGAATCGACCGTGCGCGCCGTGCTCGCCGACGTGCTCGGCCTGTCCGCAGAGCGCGTCGCCGGCTTCACCGCGACGACGCCGCTGTTCGGTGCGCTGCCCGAGCTCGATTCGATGGCGGTGGCGGGCGTGCTGACCGAGATCGAGGATCGTCTCGGCATCCTGATCGAGGACGACGAGGTCGACGGCGACATGCTCGAGACGTTTGGCGCGCTCACCGAATTTGCCGCGAACAAGGCGCTGGTCTAGCCTCGCGCCCGCATGGGCCCGCGCATCGATCATTACGACTGGAGCGGCGGGCGCGAGGCGCTGCTGCGCTTCGGCCCCGATACCGGCCCGGTTCTGATCGCGATCCTGCCGCTGTTCGAAGAGGCGAACCGCACCCGCACCTTCGCCGTCGGCCTGCTCCGCCGCCTCGCCGACCGCGGCATCGCCGGCCTGCTGCCCGATGTTCCCGGCCAGGGCGAGAGCCTGGTGCCGCTCGCCGACTGCACGCTGCCGCGCATGGCGGAGGCGATCGAGGCGCTGGCCGGCCAGCAGCGCGACTCCGGCCGCACGCCCTATGCACTCGGCATCCGCAGCGGCGCCCTGCTCGACACGGCCGCACCCGTCGCCGGCCGCTGGCATATCGCCCCGCAGGATGGCGAGTCGCTGCTGCGCGGGCTCCACCGGATCTGGCGCGCCTCGGGCCATGTCGAGACCCGCAACGCGATGATGCGGGGCGCGACCATCGCCGGCAATGCCCTGTCGGCGGTCCTGCTGTCGTCGCTCGCCGACGCGGCGCCCTGCGACCGGCCCGACGTGCCGCGCCGCATCGTCCCGGCCCCGGCGGGCGCGGTGCCGCTATGGCGTCGATCGGAGCCGGACGACGATCCCGCGCTGGCCGACACGCTCGCCGACGACATCGCGCAATGGATCGCCACGTGCGAAGCCTGATCGCCTTCCCCTGCGCCGGCGAGACGCTGGTCGGCACGCTCGATGCGGCGCCCGGCACGACCGGCCTGCTGATCGTCTCGGGCGGCAACGAGATCCGCTGCGGCGCACATCGCGGCATGGCGCTACTCGCCGAACACGTCGCCGCCCACGGCCATCCCGTCTTCCGCTACGATCGCCGCGGCATCGGCGATTCGACCGGGGAGAATCGCGGATACCTGTCGGCCGCCCCCGACCTCGCCGCCGCGGCCGCCGCATTTCGCGCGGCGGTCCCGCACCTCGCGACCATCGTCGGCTTCGGCAATTGCGACGCGGCGAGCACGCTCGCCCTGTTCGGCGGTGCGGCCGATATCGACCGCCTGCTGCTCGCCAACCCCTGGACGCTGGAGCGCCACGACGACTTGCCCCCCGCCGCCGCGATCCGCGCCACCTATCGCGCGCGGCTGACCGATCCCGCCGCATGGCGCCGCCTGCTCGGCGGGCGGATCGATATCGTCAAGGCGATCAGGGGCTTGCGCAAGGCGGCCGACACCCGCCGGCAGCCGCTCGCCACGCGGGTGGTCGGCGCGATCGAAGGCTGGGGACGATCCGCCGGGGTCGTCCTCGCGACCCAAGACGGCACCGCGCTCGCCTATGCCGCCGCCGCCCCGCACCTGCCGGCGCAGCGGATCGACACGCCCTCGCACAGCTTCGCGCACGACGGCGACCGACGGCAATTGTGGGCGCTGGTTCTGGCCGCCCTCGACTGAGCCGCTCCATGCCGCCGGACGCAAGCTCGGCCCCGGGCAATTTCGTGCTCCTGCGAAGGCAGGAGCCCAGGGTTACGGACACTGCCAGCCGTTGTATGCAACAACCCTGGGTTCCGGCCTTCGCCGGAACACAATGATATGGCACGCCCGCGATCTGCATCCTTAAGGAGCGGCGCGCGAGGCTCAACGAAACCCTATTCCGCCGCTTCCGCCAGTTCCGCGAACTCCGCCGCCGCCAGGAACCGCTCGGCATCCAGCGCCGCCATGCAGCCCGTCCCCGCCGCGGTCACCGCCTGGCGGTAGACCTTGTCCGCGACGTCGCCGCAGGCGAACACGCCCGGCACGCTGGTCCGCGTCGATCCCGTCTCCACCGCGATATAGCCGTCGTTGTCGAGCGCAAGGTGACCGCGGAACAGCTCGGTCGCCGGATGGTGGCCGATCGCGACGAAGCCGCCCTCGACGTCGAGGCGCGAATGCTCGCCGGTCACCGTGTCCTCCAGCGTCAGTGCGACGAGACCGGCGTTGCCGCCGCCGTCGACGAACTCGCGAACTTCCTTGTTCCACAACACCTTGACGTTGGGATGCGCGTGCAACCGCTCCTGCAGGATGCGCTCGGCGCGCAGCGTGTCGCGGCGGTGGATCAGCGTCACGTCGTCGCTGTGGTTGGTGAGGTACAGCGCCTCTTCCACCGCGGTATTGCCGCCGCCGATCACCGCCACCTTCTTGCCGCGGTAGAAGAAGCCGTCGCAGGTCGCGCAGGCGGAGACGCCCTTGCCCTTCATCGCCTCTTCGCTCTCGAGGCCCAGCCACTTCGCCTGCGCACCGGTCGCGATCACCAGCACCTCGCCCTCGTAGACGTCGCCGCCGTCGCCGATCAGCCGGAACGGCCGGCGCGACAGGTCGACCTCGACGATCGTGTCCCACATCAGCCGCGTGCCGACATGCTCAGCCTGCTTCTGCATCTGCTCCATCAGCCACGGCCCCTGGATCACGTCCGCGAAGCCCGGATAATTCTCGACGTCGGTGGTGGTGGTCAGCTGGCCGCCGGGCTGGATGCCCTGCACGACGATCGGCTGCATCCCCGCCCGCGCGCCATAGATCGCGGCGGACAGGCCGGCCGGGCCGGAGCCGAGGATGAGCATGCGGGTGGTATGGGTCGTCATCGGAAGCGGTGCCTGTCGAAGATAAGGGATTCGACCCCTGACTTAGGTGATCCCGCGCCGGATTTGAACCATGGCGGCCCATGGCTGTCCTACACGCCGCAAAGCGTCTAGCATCGCGCCATGACCGCTCCGTCCGCCACCGTCGACTCCGTCGTCCGGGAGGGCGTGCGGGGGCGCATTTCGATGCGGACGTACCGTAAACTTCGTCAACTTCCAGCAACACGACTCGGCGTACGGTAGCGGAGTGCATCCAAGGTCTGGCCGGCGCGTTGGACGCGCACAGCGGAAGGGACGGCAGTGAGCGAAGACATCGATACGAAGCCTTATACGGGTCCCGCCGGCGGCTGGGGTTCGATGAAGTCGCTCGCCGAGATCGGCCTGCGCGAGAAGGTCGGCCCCGAAACCGCGCGCGAGCTGACGCGCCAGAACAAGCCCGGCGGCTTCATGTGCGTGTCGTGCGCCTGGGGCAAACCCGCACATCCGCACGTCGCCGAATTCTGCGAGAACGGCGCCAAGGCGACCGCCTGGGAACTCACCAGCTACCGCAACACGCCCGAATTCTTCCAGAAGCACACCGTGACCGAGTTGCGCGGCTGGAAGGACTTCGATCTCGAACAGGCCGGCCGGCTGACGCATCCGCTGAAATACGACGCGGCGAGCGACCGCTACGTCGCCGTCGGCTGGGACAAGGCGTTCGCCGACATCGGCGCGCACCTCAAGACCTACGACCCGACCAAGGTCGTCTTCTACGCCTCGGGCCGCGCCAGTCTCGAGACGAGCTACATGTGGCAGCTGATGGCGCGGCTGTACGGCAGCCAGAACCTGCCCGATTCGTCCAACATGTGCCACGAGACAACCTCGGTCGGGCTGAAGTCGGCGATCGGCTCGCCGGTCGGCACGATCCACCTGTCCGACTACGACGTGTGCGACGCGATCTTCTACTTCGGCCAGAATCCGGGGGTGAACAGCCCGCGGTTCCTCCACCCGTTGCGAGACTGCGCCAAGCGCGGCGTCGATATCGTCGTCTTCAACCCACTCAAGGAACGCGGGCTCGAGCGCTTCACCGATCCCCAGAACCCGATCGAGATGGCGACGGGCAAATCGACGCCGATCGCCAGCCAGTACCATCAGGTGAAGGCCGGCGGCGACATCGCCGCCATCCTCGGCATCTGCAAATACGTCATCGAGGCCGACGACCAGTGCAAGCGGATCGCCGCGCCCGCGATCCTCGACCATGCCTTCATCGCCGAACATACCAAGGGCTTCGACGCCTTCGCCGCGATGGTCCGCGCCACCGACTGGGCGACGATCGAGCGGGAAAGCGGCCTCGCCCGCCAGGACCTGGAGGCCGCCGGCGCGGTCTATGCCAAGGCGAAACGGGTGATCTGCGTCTATGGCATGGGCCTGACGCAGCACGTCCACGGCATCGACAACCTGCACACTTTGGTCAACCTGATGCTGCTGCGCGGGAACGTCGGCAAGCCGGGTGCGGGCTTCGGTCCGGTCCGCGGCCATAGCAACGTGCAGGGCCAGCGTACGGTCGGCATCACCGAAAAGCCCGAACTGGCGCCGCTCGACCGTCTCAAGGAACTCTACGACTTCGAACCGCCGCGCGAGAAGGGCTGGGACACGGTCGAGGCGTGCGAGCACATCATCGATGGCAGCGCGCAGGCGTTCCTCGGCCTCGGCGGGAATCTCGCCCGCGCGGTGCCCGATACCGCGGCGATCGAACCGGCATGGCAGCGGCTCGACCTCACCGTCAGCATCGCGACCAAGCTCAACCGCACGCACCTGCTGCCTGGCCGCACTTGCTACCTGCTGCCCTGTCTCGGCCGGATCGAGACCGACCAGCAGGCAAGCGGCCCGCAGGCGGTGACGATGGAGGACAGCTTCAGCCGCATCTACGGCTCGCGCGGTCGCGCCACGCCGGCGGCGGAGACGTTGCTGTCGGAACCCGCGATCCTCGCCGGCATCGCCAAGGCGACGCTGACCCCCAATCCGAAGGTCGATTGGGACGGCTGGGTCGGCGACTACGGCAAGGTGCGCGACGCGATCGAGGCGACGTACCCCGACAAATTCGCGCGGTTCAACGACCGCATGTGGGTACCGGGAGGCTTCTGGAAGGGCGTGCCGGCGGCGCACCGGCAATGGCTGACGGAAAGCGGCCGCGCCGAATTCAACGTGCCGAGCGCGCTCAACGCGACCGGGTTCGAGGATGCGCCCGGCCGCTTCCGCCTGATGACGCTGCGCTCGAACGATCAGTTCAACACCACCGTCTACGGCTATCACGACCGTTTCCGCGGCATCAAAGGCACGCGCGACGTGGTGATGATGAACCGTGCCGACATGGCCGAGATGGGTCTTGCCGAGCACGACCATGTCGATCTCGTCGGCGATGCGGGCGGCAACGGCGACCGGCGCGTGCCGAACCTGCTCGTGGTGCCCTATGACGTGCCGCGCGGCTGCATCGGCGGCTATTATCCCGAATGCAACGTGCTGATCCCTGTGACGCACAAGGCCGAACAGAGCCACGTGCCCGCCGGCAAGTCGGTACCGGTCCGGGTGGAGCGCGCGTCCTGATCCTCGCGGCGATCCTTGCCGGCGGCCGTTCGAGCCGCTTCGGGACGGACAAGGCGGATGCCGTGTTCGCCGGGCGGACGCTGCTCGATCACGTCCGCGCGCTCGCCGCACGGCATGCCGACGCGGTGGTGGTCGTCGGCCGCGCCGGCGGCGTGCCGGACCTCCCCGCCCCGCACCTCGGCCCGCTCGGCGGGATCGCGGGCGCGCTGGCCCATGGCGATGCGCACGGGTTCGAGACGGTGCTGACGTTCGGCTGCGACATGCCGCAGCTGCCTTCCGAACTGATCGCGGCGCTGCTTCGCCGTGCGCCGAGCTATTGCACGGAGGCGCCGATCGTCGGCCACTGGCCGTCGGCGCTGGCGCCGCAGCTGATCGAGCATATCGCGGCGAGCGAGCGGCGATCGGTCAAGGGCTGGGCGCAGAGCGTCGGCGCGCTCCCGATCGTGTCCCCCGCCCCGCTCGCCAACGTCAACACGCGCGAGGATCTGCTGGCCCTATGACCGGCGCGCGCGTCGAGGCGACGCGAGTCGTCTCCGCCGACGGCACCGTTGCCGCGGGCACCCGCACGGTGGCGATCGAGGCGCCGGTGGCGATCGAGGTCGACGGCTTCGGCTATGCGGTGATGATGATGACGCCGACCGATCTCACGGCGTTCGCCACCGGCTTCATGCTCACCGAACGCCTCGCCGATACGCCGGCGGACATCGTCGAGGTAGAGCCCTTCGACAGTCCGGCGGGCTGGATCGTCCGCGTCGCCCTCGTCGAACGCTGCCGCGGCCGTATCCACGACCGCATCCGCCACCGCAGCAGCGACACGAGCTGCGGCCTGTGCGGCATCGCCAGCCTCGAACAGGTCCGGCGCGAGGTCGTCGGCCGTCCGCCGCGGCCAGCGCTGGCCGCGCAGGCGATCTTTACCGCCCTCGCCGCGCTACGCGACGAACAGCGGCTCAACGCCGCCACCGGCGCGGTCCACGCCGCCGCCGCCTGTGGTGCCGATGGCGCGATCCTGACGCTGTGCGAGGATGTCGGGCGCCACAATGCGCTAGACAAGCTGATCGGCCGCCGTGCGACGATGCCGCCCGCCGCGTTCACGCTTGTCACCTCGCGGATCAGCTTCGAAATGGTCGACAAGGCGCTGGTCGCGCGCACGCCGCTGCTCGCCGGCATCTCGGCGCCGACGAGCCTCGCGATCGATCACGCCCGCATGCACGGCCTGACGCTCGTCGCGCTCGCCCGCCCCGATTCGCTGCTGGTGTTGAACGACCCGCACGGGACGTTCGGTCAGTGACCCCAGTCCCAGACATGCGCGGACCAGTCGCGCGCCGATGCCGCCATGTCGCTGAACCAGCCGACGATCATATGGCGGTAGGCGCCTTCCAGGAACACGCTGTCGGCGAGCACCAGGATCATCGCCACCGCCGCCCACAGCACGCCCCGGTGCATCGGTTCTGGCTTGCGGACCAGCTTGACCTCGGTGGCCCGCCGCTCGACCTTGCGGCGCTCGGGCCCGGCATAGGCCGCGGAGGGCGCGACGCGACGCTCGATCCGCCGCCGCTCGTTGGGGAAATTATAGGACATCGTCGCGCCTTGACCCTGACCGGCGACCATGATCGCACGGCAAGGTTTATAAATCGTTCAATGCGGACAAGTCGTTCACACCGGCGGCGCTACCGTTTTGGTAGCGGAGGAGGGACTTGAACCCCCGACCCCAGGATTATGATTCCCGTGCTCTAACCAGCTGAGCTACTCCGCCCCGCCGTGTGAGGGGGCGCCTATAGGTGCGCGACGCAGGCCCCGTCAAGCGAACATATGACGCGACAACGCTTCCCACGGACCGCCGCGATACCACCAGGTGGCCAGCCCGGCGATCTCGACCTCGCGCGGCCTGAAATCGCGCGACAGCGAGGCGAGCAGCAGCTTGGCGATGTTGGGCTGCACCTTGTTCTGGATGGTGACGTGCGGTCGCCAGCCGCCCGCATCCTGCGGCGTCAGCAATCCGGCGAACGCATCGGCCAGATCGCGGCGGATGGCGACGAGATCGGGCGATTCGATGCGATAGGCGACGCCGCGCCCCAACGACATCAATCCACCGACGCGCGCCTGCGGCGCCCGCACCCCGCGCGTGAACCCGGTCAGCCGATGTTTGAGCTCGCCCTCGACGGACGGCGGCAGATGGTGGAACAGCGTCAGGTGCGCCGACAGCACATTGCGTTCCGGCGGAAAGTGCGCGGCACGCTGCGCGTCGAACCAGCCCTGATCCTGCCGTCCGAACAGCGCAGTGACGATGATGGGCGCAGGGGTGGGCGCGCTCAAATCTCCACCTGGCTGCCGAGTTCGACGACGCGGTTGGTCGGCAGGCGGAAGAA
>JBKBTU010000114.1:0-8201 GCA_046290715.1 Sphingomonas sp.
CTTGCGAATGGCGCCGATGTGCGTGGCCAGGCCGAGCGCAGCCATCGCCATCGCCAGCAGCGCGGTCATCGCGAACAATGCGGCGACCGGCCGGTAGCTGGTCTCGCCCGGCGCTGCGACGTGCAGCCCGAAGCGGCGGCGCAGGTCGTCATAGCCGCCGACGCGCTCGCCCGCGATGAACGTCTGCGGCGTCGTCTTCACGCAGTGCTCGGCCTTGAACGCATCGGTCTCCGCGCGCGTGGTGAGGTGATGATCCTCCACCTGAAAGCCCTTGCGCCTCAGCAGGTCGAGCGACTTCAACCCATAAGGGCAGGTGTGCTCGGGCATGACCATGCGGTGGAGGACGGCGACGGGACGGTCGGACACTGGGACGCTCCTGGTTGGTGGTTGCGTCGATCCGATATAGGGTCCGGACCATGGTCCGGAGTCAAGAGGCGATGACGAGGATGACGATCGCAAAGCTGGCCCAGGCGGGCGGGGTGGGCGTGGAGACCGTACGCTATTATCAGCGCCGTGGATTGCTGTCCGAGCCGGAGCGGCCGGGCGGCGGCGGGTTCCGCAGCTACGGCGAAGGCGACGTGCGCAGGCTGCGCTTCATTCGCCAGGCGCAGGCTGCGGGGTTCACGCTGGAGGAGATCGGCGAGCTGCTGGCGCTCGACGCCACGGAGGATCGGGCACGTGCGCGCGACCTGGCCAGATCGCGCATCGCCGCTCTCGACGCAAAGATAGCCGAGATGCAGCAGGCGCGAGGAGCACTTGCAAAGTTGGCTGATGATTGCAGCGCTGCAGAAACCGGCCGATGCCCCATCGTCGCCGCGTTCGAGCGATGATTATGTTGGCTGAACGAAGGTCCGCTTTCGAAAGCGGCTAAGACAACCCTGAATGGCTGATTATTGGGTCATTCCGAACATCTGAGCCGCAGCTGCCGCGTGATGCCATTCAACGCCGCCGTGCAGCCCTGCGCGCGTCCGATGTCGTGATCGGTGCTCGCCGAGTTCCAGAACATGTCGAGCGGCCAGCGTTCGGGGCAATGCGCGATCAGGCAGCGCAGCGCGAGGCGAACCTCGATCGTGTCGACCTTGCCGCGCCCCGAGCGGGCGGCGGCGGCGCGCAGGATGTGGAGCGACAGGTCGATGATGATCCGTTGATGGCGCGACATGGCGGGTCAATGGAAGTCGCGCGACTTGATCCGCACGACCGCCTCCGGGTACATGCCGTTGGCGTGCGGCGGCCAGTAGCTGTCGCGCGGGCCGGGGCGCCAGCCGGCGTCGCCGCGGTCGGGGCTGCCGGCATGGCGCGCACCGTCGCCGCGGCCCGTGGCATGCGGAAAGTCCATCTGCCCGACCTGAGCGAGCAGTCCGCCATGGTCGACGATCCGGTCGCAGATGACGTGGATCACCAGCCCCTCACGCTGAACTTGGCCCTTCATTCCGATCATCGCCGCCGACATGACGGTGCGGCGTTGCGCCTCGAACCGGTCGGGCCAGAGGATGCCGTTGGCGATGCCGGTCTCGTCCTCGATCGTGATGAAGAGGACGCCCTTGGCGCTGCCCGGCTTCTGGCGGACGAGGATGATCCCCGCGACCTCGACATGACGGCCGTCCTTGATATGGGCGAGGTCGGCGCAGCGGACGATGCCGCGCCGGGTGAGGTCCTGCCGCAGGAAGGCGAGAGGGTGGGCGCGCAGCGACAGCTGCAGCGCGCGGTAATCCTCCACCACCTCACGGCCCTCGGTCAGCGGGCGCAAGGATACGTCGGGCTCCAGCCCTTCCGGGCTGAACGAGGCTTCGCGCGCATCGGCGGCGGCGAACAGAGGCAGGGGAGCCTCGCCCAGGCCCTTCACCTTCCACAGACCCTGGCGGCGATCCTCGCCCAGTGCATGGAAGGCATCCGCCTCGGCCAGTCGCTCGATCGCGGCGCGCGGGACGCCGGCCCGCCGCCATACCTCCTCGACTGACTGGAAAGGTGCGTCCCCCCGCGCCGCGACGATCGCCGCCCCATGCGCATTGGCGAGCCCGCGCACCTGACGCAGTCCGAGCCGCACCGCGAGATAGCGGCCGCGCGTCGGTTCCAGCGTACAGTCCCAGCGGCTGGCGTTGATGCAGGCCGGCCGCACCTCGACGCCGTGCTCGCGCGCGTCGCGGACGACCTGTGCCGGCGCGTAGAAGCCCATCGGCTGGGCGTTGAGCAGCGCCGCGCAAAAGACGTCGGGATGATGGTACTTCATCCAGCAGCTGGCGTAGGCGATCTTGGCGAAGGAGGCCGCGTGGCTCTCGGGGAATCCGTAGGAGCCGAAGCCCTCGATCTGCTTGAAGGTGCGTTCGGCGAAGTCGCGGGGGTAGCCGCGCGCCACCATGCCCTCGACCAGCTTGTCGTAGAAATGGCTGACCCCGCCGGTGAACTTGAAAGTCGCCATGGCGCGGCGCAGCTGGTCGGCCTCTACGGCCGTGAACCCTGCGCCGACGATCGCGACCTTCATCGCCTGTTCCTGGAACAGCGGCACGCCCAGCGTCTTCTCCAGCACCGCGCGCAATTCGGGGCGGGGATAGTCGGGCTTCTCGCGCCCCTCGCGGCGACGCAGATAAGGGTGGACCATGTCGCCCTGGATCGGGCCGGGGCGGACGATCGCGACCTCGATGACGAGGTCGTAGAAACGCGCCGGCTTCATGCGAGGTAGCATGCTCATCTGCGCGCGGGACTCGATCTGGAAGGTGCCGAGCGTGTCGGCCTTCTGGATCATCGCATAGACATCCGGGTCGTCGTCCTGCAGGTCGGCCATGCCGACCCGGATACCCTTGGCCTCCTCCAGCAGGTTGAAGGCGCGGTTCATGCAGCCGAGCATGCCGAGGCCGAGCACGTCGACCTTCATGAACTTGAGCGCGTCGATGTCGTCCTTGTCCCATTCGATCACTTGCCGGTCGACCATTGCGGCGGGCTCGATGGGGACGAGGTCGTCGAGGCGGGTCTGCGTCAGCACGAAGCCGCCGGGATGCTGCGACAGGTGGCGCGGCACGCCGATCAGCTGGCGGGAGAGTTCGAGCGCGAGACGCAGCCGCCGGTCGTTCATGTTGAGGTTGAGTTGCGCGACCTGCTTCTCGCCGACGCCCTCCTGGCTCCAGCCCCAGACGAGGCCGGCGAGCGCCTTGGTCAAATCCTCGGGCAGGCCCAAGGCCTTGCCGACCTCGCGCACCGCGCCGCGCGCGCGGTAGCGAGTGACGACCGCGGTCAGCGCCGCATGATTGCGGCCATAGGTGTCGTAGATCCACTGGATGATCTCCTCGCGCCGCTCATGCTCGAAATCGACGTCGATATCGGGCGGCTCGCGGCGTTCGCCCGAGACGAAGCGCTCGAACAGCAGCTCGTGCTTGATCGGGTCGATGCTGGTGATGCCGAGCACGAAGCAGACGCAGCTGTTCGCCGCCGAACCGCGCCCCTGGCAGAGGATGCCCCGTCTGCGGCTTTCCGCGACGATGCTGTTCACGGTAAGGAAGTAGGGGGCGTAGCCGAGCTCGCCGATCAGCTTCAGTTCGTGCGCGATCTGGTCGCGATAGGCTTGCGGCAGGCCATCGGGGAACATCCGCGCGGCGGCGGTCTCGGTCAGCTGTTCGAGCGCGCCTTGCGCGGTCAGCCCCTCGACGACGCGCTCGTGCGGATATTGATAGCTGAGTTCACCAAGCTCGAAGGTGCAGGCGCGCGCGATCGCGGCGGTGGCGGCGATCGCATCGGGGAAGGCGGCGAAGCGCCGCTCCATCTCGGCGGGGGATTTGAGGTGCCGGTCGGCATGCCGCTCGCGCCGGTAGCCGAGCGTGTCGACCGTGCATTTCTCGCGGATCGCGGTGACGACGTCCTGCAACAGCCGCGCCTCGGGGGCATGGTAGAGGATGTCGCCGAGCGCCACCGCGCGGACGTCCGCCGCCCCGGCGAGCGCGGCGAGATCGTGGAGCCGCAGCGCATCGTCGGGCCGGCGGCGGAAGGCGAGGCCGCAATAGCCGCGCGCGCCGAAGGTCGAGCGCAGCGCGGCGAGATGCGCCGCGGTCACCGCATCCGCCTCGCCCGGCAGCAGGATCGCGACCAGCCCCTCGTGCCACGCGACGACGTCGCTCCAGCCGAGCGTGCAGCCGCCCTTGCCCGCGCGCGCCTTGCCGAGCGTCAGCAGTCGGGTCAGCCGCGACCAGGCGGGCTTGTCGGTCGGGTAGAGCAGCAGCGCGCGGCCATCGTCGAGGTCGACCCGCGCGCCCGCGATCATCCGCACGCCCGTCGCCTTCTGCGCCTCCCAGGCGCGCACCAGCCCGGCGACGCTGCCGCGATCGACGATGCCGAGCGCGCCATGACCCTGCAGCGCGGCGGCGGCGAACAGCTCGTCGGGGCTGGAGGCGCCGCGCAGGAACGAGAAATGGCTCGTCACCTGAAGTTCGACATAGGTCGTGGTGGAATGCGCCATCAGCCGAACAGCCCGTGGAGATACCAGCTGAGATCGCCGGTCGCAGGCTCGACCCCGTCGCCGCGGCGGAACAGCCAGAAGCGCGCGCCGCGTTCGTCCTCGACGCGGAAATAGTCGCGCACCGCCCAGACCTCGCCGTCGCGCCGCCACCATTCGCCATGGATCCGCTCCGGCCCGTCGCCCGCGACCACGGCGTGGACCTGTCCGCGCCAGGTGAAGCGGCGCGGCGGCGCGTCGGGGAGGAGTGCGAGGACACCGGTCAGCGGCTCGGGCCGGTTGAGCAATCGCACCGGCCGTCGCCAGGCCGGCCAGCCGGTCGGCGCGGCGAGCGGGGGTGCGCGGCGCACCGCGCGTTCGGGCACGTCGCTCTCGACCGGTGCGGCGGTGAACAGCGCCGCCTCGCCGACCCGGCCGGCAATCTGATCGACGAGCGTCGCGACATCGGGCACCGCCGCCTCGCCGGTCAGGTCGCCCGCCACGGCGGTCGCACCCAGCGGGTCGGTGCGCGTCGCGGCGAGGCGCATCGTCTCGATCCCGTCGCCCGGCTCGATCCGCTCGATGCGCAGGTGGAAGAGGCGGGCGAGATGCGCGGCATCGCGGGTCGCGCGCGCAGTGCCGATCGCGAGCCGCTGTTCGCTGCCGTCGATCCGTTCGAGCAGCAGCACCAATGTGCGCACGCCGCGCCCCCGTTCCTGCAACAGCCCGATCATGTCGGCGAGAAGGTCGGCGATCACCTGCTCGATCGCTTCGGCAGTTCCGATCGGTTCGAGCAGCCGGCGTTTCGCGACCGGCGTCTCCTCGGGCACGACCGGCACGATCGGCTCCGCCACCCGGCCGAGCGCCGCGTCGAGCCGCGTGACGCTGGCCAGCCCCAGCCGCCGCGCGAGCGGCCCGCGCGGCAGCGGCAAGAGGTCGGCGATTCGGTCGAAGCCGAACCGCTGCGCCGCGGCGATCGCGTCGGGGGTCAGGCGCAAGGCGGCGGGCGGCAGCGCGCTGATCGCCTGCGCCTCGCCGCCCACCGGGACCAGCGTCACCGCCTCGCGCCCGTAGCGTGCCAGCGCATGCGCCACCCCCGGCGTCCCCGCCACCGCGACGCGCGCGGTATAGCCGAAGCGCCGGCAGAAGCGGACGAGCCGCGCGCAGAAGCGCGCCTCGCCGCCATGAAGATGCGCTGCGCCAGTGAGGTCGAGCCATAGCCCGTCCACCCCGCTCGGCGCGGCGGTCGGCGTCCAGTGGCGCACGGCGTGGAGGGTCAGGCCGTCGAGCACCGCCCTGTCCGCCGCCGGATCGGCGGGGCGGATGTCGAGGTCCGGCACCAGCGCGCGCGCCTGGGTGATCGCCATGCCGGGCACGAGGCCGAGCGCCAGCGCCGCCGGGCAGGCGGCGGCGATCACCTGCCGCTGGCCGATCGCCTCGGCGAGGATCAGCGGCACCGCATGGACGACCGGAATCGCCGGCACTGGCTGGCGGGCGACAGCGACCGGTGCCCGCTTGAACGGATGCTCCGCCGCCTCCGACCGGCGGCCAAGTTCGCGCATCGTCGGCTGCTGGTGGAGCGGCAGCGCCGCCGCCTCCTCGGCGATCGCCGCGCGCGCGCCCTCCGCCTGCGCCCAGCGCGCGCCTGGCCGCCAGCCGCCGCCCCGCGGCACCGAACAGGCGCCGGGGTCGTCGTCGACCGGCAGCAGCGGCAGCGCGGGCGCGTCAGGCAGCGCGCGCGGCCGCTCCAGCCGCCGCAACCGCTCGATCGCGAGGTGCGGCAGGTAGAGCGAGGCGACCCGTGGCATCGCAAGCCTCCAGTTCGAGGGTGAAGCCCGGCCCGCCGCGCTGGCGAGCGAGCTCGACGGTCCAGCGCGGCCGGCCGACGCCCGGCGCGGGCAGCGGTGCCGAGGGCGCACAGGCGATCCGCCAGCGCGTCATGGCGGCGGAGAGTTCGGTCAGCGGGTCGATGGCCTGCCGTCGCCAGCGTCGCGACAGCAGGGCGGGCGTCGCGCCGGTCGTGGCGGCAAGCTGGAGCCGGCGACTGGCGACCATGTCCGCGCGCTTCACCTCGCCGACGACGGCGGCGAGCCCGCCGTGGCGCAGGGAATCCTCCATGACCGCGAGGACGTCCTTGTCCTCGCGCACCTCGACGAACAGCAGCGTCGCGGGATCGAGCCCTGCCTGTTCCAGCCCCGGCGCATACAGGTCGAAGCGGGTCACCGCCCATAGCACGCGTCGGCCTCGATCAGCGGCGGTGCGCGCCGCGATGCCCACAGCAAAGAGTGTTGCGGCCGCATCGTCGCTTACCGTCGACGTCGCCGGCGACACCTCGTGCAGCCCGTTCAGGGCGAGGCCTCCCGTCGCCAGACGGCTATCCATCGCCTCGATCCCGAAGGGAAGAATGGCCGCCTCATCCACGCGCACACCACCGGTGCACTCTCGCAGGAGCGCCTCTGCTTCTTGGCGGCGAAGGGCAGCGGACATCATTGCAGCGACTCACGTGTTCGCTTTATGTTCCGTATTTCTTGATGAAGGGTCAAGGCGTTGCGGAGCCGAATCGATGAATCGAAGAGCGGGGGAAGGGCAGTCGACAGCACGCGCCATGCCTCGTCCGGCAGCGACTATGATCATCTCGGCCGCCGCCTCCGGACGCTCGAGCAGTGCGCGTTGCACAAGCGGACGCTGCGGCTGACCTGTCCCGAGTGCGGCCATATCCGCGTCCTCGACGCCGTTTCGCTGTGGTGGCTGTTCCATCGGCGTGGTTGGGAGGACACGCTGTCGGCGGCGCGTGGGCGGCTCCATTGCTCCGCCTGCTGGACTCGTGACGGCCACAAGGCGCGACCGCGGATCACTGTGGGTCGCGATCCGCCAACCGGCGAACCGCTGCCCTATCCCGATGCTGCGACGTGGAAGAGGCTTGTGTCGCGCTATCGCTCGTGATCGAACGGGGGAATGTGCAATCTTTACAGTATTAAGACCGATCCGAGCAGCTACTTCGACGCGCTTGAAGCGATGGCGGATCCAGCCAACACCCTGGCGGTCGAGAAGGATTACGCCGCCCCTGGCAAGCCCGGCTTCGTCGTGCGGCAGGAGGGCGGACAACGCGTGCTCAGCACGATGCGTTGGGGCTTTCCGACCCGCAAACCCCGCAAGCGACTGGCGCGGGAGGGCGAACTGCCCTTCCTCTACGATTGGTGGACCAACGCGCGGAACATGCAGAGCAACATGTGGAAGCCGTGGCTGTTGAAAGCCGAGCACCGCTGCCTCGTGCCCTTCACCCGCTTCGCCGAGCCGAAGGCCGTTGCCGACCGGCAGGAGCCCGGCGACAACAACTGGTGGTTCACCGTCGCTGACCAGGAGACACCCTGTTTCGCCGGCCTGTGGAAGTTCGACCAGGACCACGACCGCGTCTACGCCTTCTGCACGACCGAGCCCAACCCGCTGGTCGCACCCAAGCATCCCAAGGCGATGCCCGTCATCCTGCTGGCCGAGGATCAGGGCCGCTGGTTGACCGCGCCCGTCGAGGAGGCGGTGGGGCTGCTGACGGCATATCCGTCGCAGCTGATGGGCGTCAGCTGACCGTCACGCCTTTCCAGAAGGCGACGCGGTCGCGGATCGCCTCGGCTTCGGGCTTCGGATCGGGATAGTACCAAGCGGCGTCGGCATTCCTCGCGCCGTCCACATCCAGGCTGTAGTAATGCGCCGTGCCCTTCCACGGGCAGATCGACGTCGTGGCGCTCGGCCGGAGGACGGACGGGTCGACCGCGTCCGCGGGAAAATA